>JBGSHQ010000043.1:0-5572 GCA_041752095.1 Bdellovibrionia bacterium | reverse complement strand
ACTTCATTTTTGATCGAAAAAAACTCCAAAAAACGTCACCAAAAGTAGATGCATGGATTCAAAAAATGTTTGGTGATAAATTAAAAGTGGGGAAAGGGCAGAAATGAAATCTTTTATAATTCTTTTACTTCCGATTGGCTTAGGTTTGGTCGGCTGTTCGACACTGCCGAATCGCGAGCCGCTTTCCATCTCTAAAATTGAAACCATTGATTATGGCACTACACCGGTGAGTACGGTTGCAAGCGTTCTGGGAAAGCCAGATGAAGTAACCCCGACAAAAGATGGAAATGAAATTTGGACATATCGTGAGGCAGATTCGACTGGTTACCGTGGACAGAGGTTAAACGTTAGGGTCGAACGTCCATCGTCTCGGATCATTTCGGCGACTTGGATACCGTTCCAAGGTGAAACACTCATTTCTAAAGAAGGCGTCTTTGAACGGTTCAAAAATGCGAATTTTCTGAAAAAGTCTGCTGGATGGGATTCAAAACAACGGCATCACTTTTCGAATGATGAAATTTATTCGGATGTCCACCTTGGAATTTCGTTCTATCTGAACACTCATGACAATACAGTCGCAGACGTCTCGTTTAAGAGGCCTCTTCCATCTCGTACCATCGGAACTGCTGGAAAGAGTACGGAGCAGAAGTAGATTCGTTCAAGATCCGCTGAGCACATATTTAGCTGGGGTTAGGTAGGGTTTGGCTTTAAAAGGTCTAATGCTTGAACGAATTCTTTACACTGATCCGCAGCTTTTAAAATGAATCCATCCGTGATCGTTTTTCCGGAATTAATTTCAGATTTAAGAACGGGATAAATTGCCTTTCCATAGGAACTAATCCACGGATTATTATAAAAGCTTTCTTCGAAATGAAGTTCAGCGGGAAAGAATTGATCTAAAAATGCGATTTGTCCTAGTGCAACCGCAAGCGGTTCTTCTAAAATATTTCCCCGCTTTAAACGATCTTTCACAGGACAAATGTTTAGAAAATTTTTTGTTAATTCCTGTTTTTGCTGAAGCGACTGGCGAGAGGATAGGGTGTGAACGACTTCGTGAAAAACGATTGGTAAGTCATTTTCTGACATGTGCTTGATAGGGTTTTTTTGAAATACAAGATAGGTGTCGGTAGGTGAAGCCATGTTTCTGTTGATCGGTGGCCACCAGGTGATGAGGACCTCGTAATTTATATTCGTAGACACATTGTAAAAGTATAATAATTTTTCAAAAAAACCTGGATAGTCTGGATCAGATAGGTCTGAATTTAATTTTTTTACCCATTTTTCAAAAGGAGTTTTGGATTCAGCAAGTAAGACTGAAGTCCTCGGTTCAAAGTGCGCATAAAACGCTTTAAGCCACGCTAGTTCACTCGGACTGATGAGAGCGGTAAGTTTTTTATAGGATTGGCTTTCGTTTTCGGACGAATAAAAAATAGTGGCAAATGGATCTTCAGTTTTTGTTGAGTTTCTAGCAAACAGTCCGTCTTTGCGAAAAAGTGGGTCGCTAGATTCGTTCGATGAAGCCATATAGGATTCACGAATCTGCTTATATTGGGAAAATAATTCGAGATCAGTATTATCGAGTGGACCGAATCGGCGAATCCATTCTGCTCGATATTCTCCGTCGTCCATGCAGTAATCCCACCACTGGGCCACACAGTCTAAAATTTGGAACCGATTCGTAGATTCCCGGTAACTCGCCTTAAAACTTACGCTTGCTTCAGCAGTCAGCGAATAATTAATCCCGAATAGAATCGGCATGAAGAGGAGGAGAGATTTAGATAAAAGCTTCATTGCTGCTGCTATATACATGATCGTAATACAGTGAGCAACTCGGGATATGACGGGATGAACGCCAAAGAATTCAGGGTTTTCTCGGCTAGAAGCGTTTCAGTAAATCCGTAAGGCTTTTATCATGGGTGTAAAAGTACACAGATAAAAACGGACACTTCCATGTGACTTTTACAAATGAAAAATCCTTAAACAGGTGAGAGCCCATTTTTCAAATCATTTCAATAACTCGAGCTGGCATATTGTCTGCACCTCCTAATTACAAAAGGGGATACCAAATGAAATTTGCATCAATGATTACTCTTGCTTTGAGTTTATTTGCATCCGGAAGCGCATTGGCAAACGGTTGCACTGCCGTTGCTAACATCTATATCAATGCTGGATATTCATGTGTATCAACTCAATGGGGTCCAAATGGTCGATATGCTTATTCATGTGGCGGAGGCGGTTCAAACTTTATTTTAGAGCCTTATGGTACCAGCTGCCGAGCTACTCCTATTCGGTAATTTTTTTTCGATTCAGTGGATATGAAAAAGCCTCGAGAAAGTTTCTCGAGGCTTTTTTGTTTCTGTTTGCGATTCTTCCTTAAAGGTATTTAAAGTCGAATTGGCCAGAGTGAAATTTGTCGGGTTTTTTAACCCGACATTTCGCAGCGAATGCATTGCTCGTATGAAAGCGATCTACCCCGATTTAACGGGTGATTTGGAAATAGTATCTGACTGAAAGAAGCGTGTACTTCGGGCGGCCGAAGTCACTGAGTTCTGTTTAGTGAATCTTGGTTTTAGAATTCGAGGAAGTAAAAGTCAGGGCTTACATTTGTCGGGAAAAGCCCTACAGACCTGTCTTCTTTTCTTAAATCATTTACCCAAATACGCATTAGATAAACATGCGATTAGGGTTTGAAAAAACAATGAGGAGGCAACGCTGTTGCATCACCTGAATTAAGATAGTGCCCATCTTCGGCAAAACCGCAAGGCCACCGGCTATTCGTATCCTTACAGAAATAACCCGCAATCATAGTATCGAAGCGACAATCCGGATTCGGATGATTTTGAGCAGCAATTGAAGTGTGAATAGCAATGCTCGTTGAGGGAAGATCGAGATTAAATTTTCCCGTTGAAGTAGCAAAAAAATTGTCGTAGGCAGCGTTAAGGACTTGGGTACAAAGCGTTTTGTCGTTTTCGCCTTCGCACGTATTTGCGATTCGTTGAGTCCGAGGAATATCGATTGCCGCTTCATTCCCAAAATATTTTTTCATGCACACGTGGGACGCGTAGTAGTCCGCAAAGCCTTCCGACGTGTTCAGTTTTTTCCTTCTGTTATCTCTAAATCCGCGCGTATCTGGAGTTCCCCCCTTAATGTGCCCTAATTCGTGACAGGTGATTGCAACAAGAGCACTCTCGGAAAAACGTCCTAGGTCCAATAGACCCCCGTAAATATTAATAGTATATTCGTTTCCTGAATTTATGTAATCGGCGCTAGCATTGGGATCGGGTGAATCCCAGAACGCGTTATATTTAATTTTCACCCCGTCATGCTCAGGGAAAAGGTCAGCTACCTTGGACACTACTTTACAAAAGGTTTCTCGATTCAGAACTCTTTTTGAATAGTAGGTGGGGTCCTGAAATAAGTTCAGTGACTCCTGAACGGATTCCACAACCAAGACGTCTCGGTTACACGAATCTGCAAAAACTGGAGCGGCAGCGATCAACGATAACGGTATTAGATATAGTTTTAGCATACTCATATATCCAACGCTCAAACCCTTCGCTCTAACGAGCGAATTTATCCGTCAGTGCCGATCGCTTCTACAGGGCAAGCTTCCATTGCGGTTTGACACTTTTCAGCTTCTTCGGGAGTCGTCGGCTGTTTATAGACGAAGGAATATCCATGTTCGTCGTTGCGCTTAAAGTTCGCAGGCGCTTCAGTACGGCAGGCATCACAGTCAATGCACTGATCGTCGACATAGAATTTACCGCCCACGTTATCGGACCACTTCTTAGAATTATCTGCCATAAGTGGAACCGAATTTGCGACCTTTGACTGATAAAGTCAAGAACCCTGGACACACGAAAGTTAGATTTCGCGCGGTTCGTGGGGGCGGTGGTTGATTACGCTTTGCGGCACTAAAAGAAACGGTGCTACCCTTTATAGGTGAGCCCTGAAAGCCTGGCCGTTCCGGCCGCCCTTAAAAAGAAGTTTAAGATCGTCATCAGCGACTGCCACCTGTCGGCGGGTCGCTTTTTCGAGGGGCGTGCAAATCCGCATGAAGACTTCCTCCATGACGACGACATGATCCGGTTTTTTGATCACTTCTCAACCTCTGAATTCGGTTCCCACCCCGATGGGAGTCCTGTCGAAGTCGAGCTCATCTTAAACGGAGATTATTTTGATTACTTAAACATACCGATCCACGGCGAGTTCGAAGAATCCGTGACCGAGACGATGGCGCTGACTAAAACGGATGCGATATTTAAGGGTCACCCGAAGGTGATGAATGCGCTTCGAAGTTTTGCTGCACGACCGGGAAAAAAAATTACTTACCTCGTTGGAAATCACGACGCAGAACTTTTCTTCCCGAAGGTTCGCGAAATGATCACGCGCGCCTGGGATCCGGAAGGTCATTTTCCATCCGAAAAGGTCGATGTCGTCGCGGACCGAGACAGGCTTACTTATGAGGGCGGTGTTGAGATTCGGCACGGAAATCAGTTCGAAGCCGGAAATGCGATGGACTTCGAAGAGCCTCTCATCACCGAATATGTCGATGAACCGATTCTAAAAATGCCGTGGGGAAGTATCTACGTTTTAAAGATTATTAACCGGATGAAGTGGGAACGGAGCTACGTCGATAAAGTTCGCCCCGTGAAGGTCTTCGCTCTTTTCGGACTCATCCTCGATCCTTGGTTTACCATTCGATTTCTTGCCCTATCTGGCTATTACTTCGTGAAAACGAGGATCATGGCGATCATGCATGGGCGCTCGAAATGGGGAGCGACACTAAAGATTCTTAAAGAAGAAACGATTCTCTTTCGCGACCTCGAACACGAAGCTCGCCATCTGCTTGATCATCGCTCCGATCTTCGCACGGTCATTTTCGGGCACACCCATCGGCCGATGAATAAGATTTGGCCCGATGGTAAGCAGTACATTAATACCGGCACCTGGACCCGGATGATTAACCTCGACTGGAGTGGTCTCGGTCAGCACCTGCGCCGGACGTTTGCGTTCGTGGAGATTGAAGGCTTAAAGAGTCGGAGCGAGCTCCGCGAGTGGGTGGGCGAATACCGACCTCACCAGGTCTTTCAAATATGATTTTTCTTCTCCTCGGAATTTTTTTTCAGTCAAGCGCTGTATTTGCGTGCGAATGTACGATCAGGCCAACAGTCTTAGAAGCCTATCAGCAGAGTCCGCGTATATTTACGGCTCGTATAGAGGATCGGTCGTTTAAGGAAAACAAATTCCATTACCGAATTAAACTCATTCGAAGCTGGAAGGGTGAATCGGGTAAAGCTTTCGATCTCACAGTAAATTCGGGTAAGGGTTGTGGCTATAATCTCGAGATAGGAAAAACCTATCTCATCTATACGGATACCGGGGGCGAAGACTCTGTTTCCATCTGCGGGCGAACAGCCATCCTCTCGGGTGCCCAGGCCGATATTTCAGCGCTTGATTCGATTATAAAAGGTAAAGAGCGCTAAATTTCAGTGATTGACACACCGAATTAACCTTGGTACGAAGACCCCATATTTAACACCTGAAGGGGTTTTTTATGCGCTTATTCGTA
>JBGSHQ010000042.1:0-2712 GCA_041752095.1 Bdellovibrionia bacterium | reverse complement strand
AAATCTTTTCCGAAAGTTTCTTTCATCCAAATGAGCCCAGTAAAAGCGATGACAAGACTGATTGCTCCCATCGCCATTGCAGAGCCAACTACCCCAAACGAAGGTGCAAGCGCGCGAAACCCAAAGGTGAGTGGAACCACCGCTCCGCGGACGAAGTTCGGTACCGAGATTGCAACAGTAGCGCGCAAATTGGTGCCGAACTGTTCAGCCGCCACCGTTACGAATAACGCCCAGTAACCCGTTCCAAGGCCAACGAAGAAACAAATCGCATAAAACACGACGGGTGTAACTCCGGAAGCAAGTCCATAGAAGATCGTAAAAAATGCAGTGATCATTAAATAGATCGCCACTGCTTTTCTTCGACTACCCAGGATCTGTGAAAGGAGCCCACTGGTGAGATCTCCAAGCGCAAGCCCCGCATAGCCGAAAAGAATCGCATTCGCGCCGGTCACGGGTTCGGTCACCTGAAGGGCTGCGCCCAGTTCAGGTGCAAAGGTCATTAAAATACCTACGGCAAACCAAACGGGTACACCGATTAAAATACACTGGAGATAGCGGAGAACGCGTTCGCGACTCCCAAATAAAAGAACGAGATCACCCTTTTTAATTTTTTTATCGCTGTGTGAATTTTTAAATAAACCCGACTCCGTCATGCGCACGCGCATGACTAAAAGTGCAAGTCCAAGCACTCCACCTAAAATGTAAGCCGCACGCCAGTCGAGAAAGGAATTTACGACCCCGCCAAACACTGCACCACAAATGCCGATCGATGCGACTAAAGTCGTTCCATAACCGCGAATGTGTTTTGGGAGTGATTCGGAAACGAGAGTGATCGCAGCACCAAGTTCGCCAGCTAAGCCCACGCCGGCGATAAAACGAAGGACTCCGTACTGGGTTGTGTTCACGACGAATGCGTTTAAAAGATTTGCGACCGAATAGAGAGCAATCGACCCAAAAAGAACAGCGATTCGGCCTTTCTTATCTCCAATCACACCCCACAGAACTCCACCGACGAGCATTCCGATCATCTGCAGACTGATTAAATTAACTCCGATATCGAGGAGTTCTTGGCCCTCGAGCCCGAGTGCTTTTAGACTCGGAACGCGAACGATACTGAATAAAACGAGATCGTAGATATCAACGAAATATCCAGCCGCCCCGACGATGACTGGAGCAATTAGAACATCACGAAATGAAGCGATGTGACCACTGCGAGAATGGCTTGAATGCATGTGATCGCGGTGAGAGTGGCTTGGGCTATTGTTTTTATTTTCAGTGTTCTTGTTCATTTAATAATTAGTTTCATTCTATTTTTTATCGATTTTCTTTATCCATCGAGCAAACTTGCCTTCGAATTTAATGGAGATGAATTTTTAAGTTTAGAAATTTTGCGATCCTTAAGGACAATTAAAATAGAGGGAAGTGCGAACATCGCTGCGAAAAGGCAAGTCATCTCTCCAATCACTGCAAGAAGCCCAAAGCTCACAAACGCCTGATTTGATGCAATCACGAGAGATCCGTAACCGACAGTTGTCGTGAAGCTACAGAGAGCGACCGCTCCGCCGGTATCGCGAATGACTTTCAGAATACTGGAGCCCCCTTCCTCACGGTAGCGACTGAATATATTTACAGCGTAATCGACGCCGATTCCAAAAGTAATGGGAAGAGCGATGAAGTTTAAAAAATTAATTTTGAACCAGGCGCCTAAAATAATTCCCACCATCCAGAAGACGCCAAGAAAGAGCGCAAGAACTACAGGACCAAATACCGAAGGCACTCGGAAGAGTACGATGACAAGAAGAACGACTGCAGAAAAAGCAAAAAGAGTAGCTCGCGGTCCATCGTGGTTAATGGATTCGATCATGTCTGAGGAAATGGGAAGGGATCCAGCGACTGCGGTTCCAGGAGCGACGGAATCCGCGATTCTTCGCAGATCACGAATGAACTGAATCAAATTGGGTCCGTCATTCGTTACCGTATTTAACGGAGGTTCGATTAAAACGAGTTTTCCGATTGAGCCATCTTTTTCTTTGAATTTATCGAGAACGAGTTTTGGAAGGTCATTCATCGTAATGGGTTTAAACGTCTCTGGCCGAATCATTTCTTCGACTCGTTTTCGTTCTACCGGATCGAGTTGTGCACGAATCGAAGGAGGAAGGAGTCGATCAATCTCGTGAAGAATTTTAATTTTTTCTTCCTGATCTTTTGGAATGAAATCATCAAGAATGGAAACATTTTTGATGAGGCTCGTTTCGCCTTCTGACTTCATTTTTTCTTTATAAAGAGCGGCGAGTTGGATGGCATGTTCACGGTCGCGGGGAAGTGCCACCATCGGCGAAAGGTAGCGGCCAAAGATTTCATCGACGAACTTCGAGTAGTATCCGGAGCCATGCTCAATCGACCATTTATTACGAAGTTTACTGAGATCACTCTCAATGATGTCGGGTGAATACCGAAAGAGCATGGCGCTAGAAATTAGAGTTAGAACGACAGTAATGCCAGTAATTGTACGAGGAGAAGATTGAACAACGCGTGCGATAGCTTCTGCGATAAAAGCTTTAGGTTTTTCCTTTTTAGGTTCGAGCGATCCAAGTCGTTCGAGAATCGTAAGTATTGCAGGGAGGACGGTGAAGGTAGCAACCCAACAAAGAATCATCCCAACAAGACCGATAATACCGAACTGCTTAAATCCTCGAAACCCAGTGAGCGCAA
>JBGSHQ010000041.1:0-3275 GCA_041752095.1 Bdellovibrionia bacterium | reverse complement strand
AGAAACTTTCTTTTTCGCAGTTAAGAGAATTCGAATTTTTTCATCTTTCTTAGCAACAACGGGTTCTACAGGAATAAACCAAGCGATTAATCCGGCGACGAGCATCGCAGCGGCGGCTCCCTTCAGAGTCTTTTTAAAGAGCTCCGATTCCGCATCCATCGGTCCCCCGACCGAGAATGGGTTAATCGAAGCATCCCTCTGAAAGGAAGCCAATCGCCACGTTACATCCCCAAAATGGATCGTTTTACCGGAACATTCGAAGAACGGAAGACGAATCGTCTCCCCTTTCTTCATGGCTTTATCCATCTTCACGCCATCCACTAATGCCGTAATTTCGATAAAGTCATGTTTCGCGTAAATCCCCGATCCATTGCCCTTCATTTTAAAGATTTTTTTATTCTCGACTACCCCAACAAAACTTTTCGCAAGTTCAGCAGAGTCTACTGTCCACTCACCCTTACAATGAAAAATTCTAAGTGCATTCCCTGCGCTGAGCTTAGCTTCAGTCGCCGCTGTGGCCGTACCCACAGAACGAAGCTCCACCTTTAAACCAGAAAGATTTAAAGAAGCTGAATTTTCAATCTCGGAATACTTTAAGAAATGTTCGCCGGCTGCACCCTTGATACGAACTCCCTTTTCTTCTTGTTCCATCACCCAGCGGATGGGGTGACCTACGACGAAAGGTTTTCGAGAATTCCAAACTCGTATCGAGTCAGTACTCCCTGCCGATACTTTAACTAAATAATTTCGGGTAATCATTTGCGATACCTCATTTCCGTTCCATCTGTTGCAACACGATTCGAAAAATCGCGTGGGAGACTATAAAGTTTTTTATTATTCCCGTTCCCGTTACCGTCGACCATATGGGTGTAGGAGTCGTACTTACCGCCACGGAGGGATTCGATCGTTCGACCATCGAATGTAAGAGATTTCTGCGCCCGCATTCCTTCACCGATGCTGTATTTATGATTCACTTTTCGGGGAGCCGCCTGAGCGAACCCACTGAAGACTAAAGCTAGAATCAAGATAGAGTATTTCATAATCATCCCCGACCTTTCGCACGGCAAACATCACGTAATGTAGATAGAGAGACAGAATCTCGGCAAGCATCGCCTAGAATAATCTTAGCCTCAGAAGCTGCACCCGCATTTACCAGGGATGCTGCTCGAGCCGCTTTCGCCCATCCATTAGGAATAGACTTCATTTCTGCAGCTTCGTTCGAAAGGAAAGCCACGCGACTCCAGTTTCCATCCGCTATAGCCTTAGACCATTCACGGCGAAGAGTTTCGTAAGCTACAGAGCTATTCGGAGTTTTATCGAAAATAGAATCCATCCCATCGACACTTGCACCCTGTTTTTCCTTCAGATCAAGAGCTGCAAACTGGTCACGAATCTTGCGGCCTTTTAATACGAGAGGATGAACGAGGTGAGCGATAATCTGAGCTTGTTCAGCCTTCTGAGCAGCCGTCGCTTTAGCAGGGACAGGCATCGCGCGCATATCATTAATCAGATCATTATAACCGAGGTAGACTGTCTCAAGTGCCGCCGCCTGGACCGAGTTCACTGGAATCGCTCCCGCTATTTTTGCACGAAGCTCTATATTCTTTAAAAGCTGCATTCGTGAAAGGATCGACTTTTCGTTAGCGGTAATTTGGATTTTTGTAGCAACTTTTCTCTCATTCGAAAGAATCGCTGGAATGAGCTGAGTCGCACGAGCGATTAAGAAGTAACGAACCGACGAATCAGTCGACTTCCAGTTCGTAACGAGTGAAACCATTGCTCGATCTAAAGTCTTACGATCGAGTTTCATCCACTGTTCTAAAGAGGCTGCCGCATAGAGCGCACGAACTTCTTTACGAGCGGATACCATCTGAGAAAGAGCAGTTGTCTTTTCTCCTGCTCCGCTACGAACGAGAGTAGCTAGAGCTGCGTTTAGCGCGCACTCACTTTCAAGCTTAGGTTGGCAGATCAATTTCGAATGAGCCACTTTTTCCATTTGGCCTGCATCACCGGTAGCACGAGATAAAAGAATGATTCGTTTACGAATCGCATAACTCTCAGCAGACTTTAACCCCGCGATCGCAAGGTACCGAGAATATCCTGCCAAAGCGGAAGCATAATTTAAGCGATCATCTTCGATTCGAGCAGCTGTACGAAGTGCCTGAGGCGCAGCTTTAGAATTTGGAAACTGGCGAGCAAGTCCATCAAAACATTTTACGGCCGTATCGAGATCGCCTGCATTAAGAGCAGAGTTACACGCAATCCCATATGCATCGACCGATAACCCGTTCCCAGAATAACGACTTAGAAATTCATTCGCTTGAGTTCCAGCGGCGGAATAGTTTTTCGCTGTATAAGCCGATTCAACGGATTTAAATTTCGCCGAAGCAGCCTGAGTCCGCATTGCAAGAGCAAATCCAGGCTTCTTCCAGCCCTTAACCTCAGAAAAGGAGAGTGCTTCTGATTCGACTGCTCCCCAGTTACCCTGAGCGATTGCGGTATCAACGACTAACGTTGCCTCGGCCACTGCAATCTTAGATCCTGGATTCTGAATCGCTCGCGCCTTCATTCGTGAAAGAGCCTCAGCCTGAAACCCTGATTGATAGAGAGTGCGGTCAGCATCAAAACGATATTCTTCAAGCGAGTCACCCGTCGACTTCGAATAAACATCCATCCAAGACATCCACTCACGAACGGATGCAAGGTTAGCAGGTGAGATCGAACGAGTTGCTGCAGTCGATGAAGCGGCTTTTAACTGCTCTGGGATTGCGGATGCTTCCCGTAATGCTTCATAGCGGCTTGAGATTGCCTTAAGAGCGGCTGCGGACTGAGAAACTCCTGGAGTCTTTACGACCGCAGTTCCCCAGTTTTGCGAGAGAGCGTGGTACGCCGTAGCTGCGCTCTCATATTTTTCTAAACTGAAATAAGTCTCTGCTAAATTCCAACGTAACCCGATTCGTCGAACATCATCTGCCGCAGTCATCCGGTCGAATGAAGGAAGAAGAGTGCCCAGAGCTTTTTCTGCATCGTTCGCTCGGACGTTATTTTTATAATCACTGATTCGTTTCGTAAGACGGTCGGCTGCGCGAGCAACGAGCTTTCGTGCTTCGTCACCCCCTTCGGACTTTAGATCTTTTTCTAAGATCGAAGCCATTTCACCCGCGGTCTTCACGATCTCAGAGAAAGAATCGCGCTCTAAATCATATTCGAACGTGGCGACTAACATCTGAAGATTTTCAGCAGATTTCGGTTCGTTCTTTAAAACGATGGCCTTC
>JBGSHQ010000040.1:0-1773 GCA_041752095.1 Bdellovibrionia bacterium | reverse complement strand
ATTAGTCGAGCGGGTCGAAGGTTTTGCAAAGCCAGAACAATGGAAACGAGCCTATAACGAGATTAATAGTTTTGAAAAAATCCTCTCTGACGAAAATATTCTCGTATTAAAATATCTCCTCGATATTTCATACACTGAGCAAGGCTGTCGTTTTAAAGCCCGTGAAAACAACCCCCTTAAATCCTGGAAAATAACAGATGAGGATTACCGAAATCGTAAAAAATGGGACCCCTACCAAGTCGCTTTCAAAGAGATGATTAAACGAACATCAACCCCATCTAGCCCCTGGAAGATTATACCTGCGGATAGCAAATGGTTTACACGCGTCGATATTCTCGGAGATATAACTAAGAGAGCCAATCGGTTTTTTTAACTCGATCGCCTCGCCTTAAACTTTTTAATCAAGTATGGCACCCCCATCATCAGTACGAGGATAATGATCGTCGTCCATGTTCCATCACCGAGGATGCCGTTTAACCAGATCGTCGACACCATCAGAACCGTAAAATAAATCATGTCGCCAGAGATGGCGATTAACCATCCAGTAACGAATCCATGCCCTGCCGCCTTCGCAGCAGCCCGACCGGTCATGGGATCTACTCCGAATGCAATGAGGACTAATGCCAGTGGGCCAAGGTGATTTCCATAGCCTGAAGTCGTTCGCGCCACAGACTGTTTCATCGCTTCACGAAACCGAATAATAAAGGGAGACTTTTTACCTAAATGAATGATGAGCAGCATCAATGGCTCAAACACACACGCCAGCACCACATCTGAAATAAAATAGAGGACCATCATCACAGGCCAGTCGATGCCACGCGCCTGAGCGAGCACCACTCCGCCAGGGATACCTCCACCGATCGGTATCAGAAATAAAAGAAACACATCCCAGAGGCTAGAATTCATTCTGAATTCGATTTACCACAGATGAGATTACTGTCCAGGTGTCCATCTATAGGCATAAACCGGTGAGAAAGAGTTGCGAGACTTAAAAGTAACACTGCGACTGTCATAATCCTTCGCGCCCCCACTCCTCGAAAGCGATTTCGAAAGTAGGACCATGCGCCCGCTGCCGCAAATAAAGCAGGAAGACTCCCTAAAAAGAGCATTAGAAAAACGAGCGCTCCTGAAACGCTCGAACCGGTCGAGGCAGCTATCACGGCAAAATAAATAAGCCATCCACAGGGTAGAAAAACGGTACTGATCCCGTACATAAAACCGCGACTCGAAATACTCGAGGCCCGAACCGAACTCTGAATAAACCGCGAATAAAACCACCTCTGAGCCTTTACGAGCGGAATGGAGTCGAGCTGTCCGTTCCACATCGAGTAAGCCTGGAGTAGAAAAAGGGCAAAAAATAGAACACCTAGAATAATCATGAACCCAGGTGATCGATCCAGAAGTTTAAAAAGTGCTGTACCGACTCCACCCGAAACCGCACCGACCGCTAGATACCCGGCGCCTCGCCCGAAGTGATAGGAAAACATATTTTCACGACCCGCAAGGCTTGCGATCCCCCCGCACATCCCGAAGCAATGCCCACTGCCAAAAAAAGCTACAGCTAGCGCACCCCCATAAAGAGGTAAATTTAAAACACCGCTATTAAAAAGGTCCGACAAGCGTGACCTCTTTTTTCTGGACCTCGAAGTGAGGATTTCCCACTCCGGTCGTTTTAGAGTGAACATTAATATGAAGGTGTAAGACCCGCCGTCCGTCGGTTAAACTCCCTTTTTTAAACTTAATGGTGAAAGGCTGACGAAGCAGCTGGCTATC
>JBGSHQ010000039.1:0-12473 GCA_041752095.1 Bdellovibrionia bacterium | reverse complement strand
GCATTGGAATCGAGAAAAGAACGTTCGTACGAGAAGCGAGTCCTGCTTTAGCGGCAGCACCGGCAGCTGCAGGATCCGCTTTTCCACCCGTCGCAGCAGCAGTAGCGGAAGCGATCACGATTTTCTGGTTTGGCCAGATTACGAGCCAGACGTTTAAGAACATGATCGTGCCGAATGCGAATCCAGTGAGGATGTTCACACCCCAGGAAGTCGCAAAGCTAAAGCCCATGTGTTGGCGGCCACCGAGAAGGATGACTCCCGTGACGAAAGTCATGAGAGCGCCGTAGCGGAACCACCAAAGAGCTCGGGGAACGAGTTTCTGGATGGCATTTGATTTCGTGGTGGCGTCGGTTTCAGCGAAGAATGCTCCCTGGACGAAGTTAAAATAATAGAGGTGCCCGATCCAGATCACGCCGAAGAAAATGTGGAGCCAGCGTAGTAAGAAAAGGATTCCGTCCATCGTGAAAATGGCTAAATTCATAAGAGTATCTCCTAGGGGATAAATTCGTGGTGTTAGTCAGAATGTTGCCACGACTGGCGGTGAAATCAAGAGAAAGAACGACCCCGGGAGTCGGATTTGAAATTGGAGGACCGGTCTAGTTATGGGCCTGACTTACTGATCATTGCCGTTCATTCGATTCTAGCGGATGAATTCGAGTACTTTTAAGAGATTTTTCTCGGTAATTGATGCCTTCGCGGCTGCGATGAGTTTAGGTTTACCACAAAAGGCGATGCCAAAGCCAGCCACCCCGAGCATCTCGATGTCATTCGCACCGTCGCCGATAGCGACTGTATGAGAGAGAGGAATATCGAGTTCCCCCGCAATGAGAGTCAAGCCTTCGGCTTTCCCTTTCGCAGTAACGACAGGCGGAATCACACGCCCCGTACAAACCCCGTCTACAAATTCGAGTTCATTCACGATGAGCGCATCCACTCCACCTAAATCCCGCTCGTACCGTTCCGCGAGTAGATCAAACCCACCCGAAACAATCGCGACCTTGTGGCCCATTCGCTTTAACTCACCGATTAGATCAAGGGCGCCTGGCATGAGCGGCATCCGGGCGTAGGCTTCGTCGATATCAGAGAGCGTGGCACCCTTTAGGAGTTTTACTCTGCTGTCTAACGACTCCGCAAAATCCATTTCCCCGCGCATTGCGCGCTCTGTGATTTCTACCACCTGATCGAAAACGCCGCGTGAGCGAGCGAGTTCGTCGATTCCTTCGCCATCGACAAGCGTCGAGTCCATATCGAAAACGAAGAGGCCTTTTTCTTTCATTAAAAAGGAGAGGGGTTTAGATGTGTGGGGATTATTTTGGGTCATTTTAAATTTTCATCTCAATTTTAATGAAGGTCTTTGCCGAGTTTTCTTTCTTAAAATATTTTCCGATTCTTCAGCGCAGGAAGTTTTTCCCGAATTTCGAAGAGCGCCCCATAATCAAGATCCGCCATCACAACTCCCGTCCCAGCCGGACGTTCTGCGATCACACGCCCCCACGGATCGACGATCCGTGTGTGACCATGACATTCACGGCCCGGATAAGGAGATCCGCACTGTCCGGGTGCGACGACGAAACACTGATTTTCAACAGCGCGAGTTCGGGTGAGAATATCCCAGTGAGCTTTTCCCGTCGTGGCTGTGAAAGCAGACGGGATCATGAGTGTGTGTGCTCCAGCGCGAGAAAGTTTTCGGTAAAGTTCCGGGAACCGAATATCGTAGCAGATCGAAAGTCCGAGAGTTCCCCACGGTGTGTGGCTTGAAACAACTTTTTTACCCGGGGCGAAGTCGTCCGATTCCATATAGTGCTGGTCGCCCGGGACATCGACGTCGAAGAGATGGATTTTATCGTAGCGCGCGTGAATCTCGCCCTCGGGGGAAAAAAATAGTGAAGCGTTAAAAACCTTACCCTTCGGTCCTTTAATGGGGAGACTGCCCGCAAGAAGCCAAATATCGGCCTCGGCCGACCACTCCTGGAGAATCTCGATCAGCCGTCCGCTCCGCGAATTCTGGGCGTGCTCATGGTAGTCTTCCGAGCGGTTAGAGAAAAGGAGCATATTCTCCGGAAAAACCACGATATTTGGATCATCTCGGAGCGCCTCATCAAGCAGGCCGCGCGCTTGGGCCAGGTTCCGCTCGACGTCAGGGCCTGAGTTCATCTGAATCGCGGCAACGCGCGGATTAGCGGGGGGGAGTATGAATTTCGGTTTCTTTGCTCGGGCCATACCCCGATCCTAGCCGAATTTCAGCGCGACCCCCATGATTTTTACTCTACTTTCCGCTAAGCTCATTTCATGGCATTCCTTTCGACGCAGCCCTATAAAGGCACCCGCGACTTTTACCCCGAAGACATGAAGATCCGGACCTGGATTTTCTCGAAGATGCGCGAGACCTGCGCGTCGTTTGGGTATGAAGAGTACGATGGGCCGATGCTCGAACCCTTCGAACTTTATGCGGCGAAGTCGGGTGAGGAAATCGTCAACCAACAGCTCTATTCCATGATCGACCGAGGCGAGCGTAAGATCGCAGTCCGGCCCGAGATGACCCCGACGATGGCGCGGATGGTGGCTGGAAAAATTCATGAACTCCCAAAACCCGTTCGGTGGTTTTCAATCCCGAATCTCTGGCGCTATGAACGTCCTCAGCGTGGGCGTCTGCGCGAACACTGGCAGTTAAACGTCGATGTACTGGGTGGCGATCCGTTACTGGCGGATGCTGAACTTCTTTCACTCGCGTTTTCGATGATGAAGCGATTTGGGGGAGAGAAGCATGTTTCTATCCGGGTGAATAATCGCAGACTCATGGATCAGTTCTTTCAAGCGAAGCTTGGCTTCACCGCCGAGACGACGCTTAAAGTAATTAAGCTTGTCGATGCACGAGCGAAAATCGGCGAAGAGAAATACGCCGCCGGTCTCACCGAGATCGGGGTTTCTTCTGCGAATAGTTCGGCGCTTGAATCTTTCTTTACTTCGTCGTTAGAAAAACTCGCCGTCGAAATGCCTGGGCAGGGGACTGAAGAATTAGTGCGATTATTCGCACTATTAAAAGAATCAGGCGTTTCTGTTTCGGGTGATCCGAAATCTGCTGGTGGGGCGGCAGCAGGTGGCGCTTCTTCGAGCGTACAAGTCGTCTTCGACCCGATGATTATGCGCGGACTCGACTATTATACCGGCACCGTTTTCGAAATGTTTGATACTTCGCCTGAAAATCGCCGCGCGATGTTCGGGGGTGGTCGCTACGATAATTTAGTCGGGCTTTTCGGAAAAGATAAACTCTCGGGCGTTGGTTTCGGAATGGGAGATGTTACTCTTCGCGACTTCTTAGAAACTCACTCGTTACTGCCGAAGATGAAATCATCCGTGGATGTCTTCGTTTCACTCCCGAAAGAAGAATATCGCGGAAAAGCTGAAGAGATCGCGCGCTCACTTCGTGAAGCAGGACTTCGAACAATCACTCCACTTGAAGTCGGTGGGTTCGGAGTTCAGTTAAAGCAGGCGGTGAAACACCAGGCGCGTTTTGCGGTTCTTTTCGGCGATACGGAGTATGCCGAAGGTAAAGTGATCGTGAAGAACTTAGAAAAGAACTCGCAGGAGATCGTTGGGTTTTCTGCCGTAAATTCACTGATTCTAAAGTAAAAATCACTGTAATATCGTTGGGTAACGTTTATAGCTCATTCTGTCACCGTTACGCATGGTTGTATGACGCACTCTGCGGTACATGCTGCTTATTCAATCGGAATTTAAAAATGAATTACCAAATTCAGGGAGATTTTATGAGATTTCAAAAAAGCATTTTTTCAATGGGTCTATTCGTGATCAGCAGTATTACTTCGAATGTTTTCGCGAACAGCTCGCAGCCTTCAATCATACTTAATGATGGAGAAAGTACGGGTGTCGTTGTCCGTGACTGTAAGTCGAGCGAGTATGGAGTTTTTACTGTAGCAATGCATGAACAGATTCCTTCCACAGCTAAACACCAAGACGGTGGTCCATTTTTTTCAAAAGTGACTGGAAAATGTATGCCTAAGGTTTGCCTTTATCAGTATACTTTAAAACTTTCAAAATCCGGAACAGCATCCGAAGTTATTCTCATTCCTGAAAATCAGTCGCTCGGTACATATACGACTCGCTCCGCTGGATAAAGAAGCTGCACAAAATTTTGTTTCACAAGGGATCTGTGCCGAAGCTCGGTATAAAGCCCCATCTATTTTTTAGTGGGGTAGTGCCAAAAACGAGACGTAATTTACCGTGAAGTCTTTCAAGGCTGAGTAGGTGCATTTCAGAATAGCCCATTTAACGCTTGCGGTCATCGACTGATTCATTGAGAATGAAAGGAATCAAACGGTCTACGGAAAGGACTACCTCGATGAAACTCGTTAAAATTTTAATTCTGACTGCTCTCTCGGCTACCTTCACTCTCTCTGCTTTCGCAGCAGACTCCAGCTCCGGCTGCGGACTTGGGTGGGAAGTTTCCCAGAAACAATCTCTGCTTTCTTCTTCGATTCGTTCGACGACAAACGCATTCCTTCCGAACACTTTCAGTATGACCTCAGGAACTTCGGGATGTGCGAAACACGAGATCGTAAAAAACGAGCGTGAACAGCAGTATTTCGTCGAATCAAACCTCGACCAACTCACTGTAGAGATGGCCCAAGGCGACGGCGCTTACCTTCGTGGTTTTGCAGTTGTTATGGGATGTGAAGGGGCTTACGGCGAGTTTTCTGGACTCGTTCAGAAGAACTATTCAAAGACGTTTTCTGGGACTGCAACCCCTGCGTCAGTGCTTTCAAGCGTGAAAGCTGGAATTCAGTCCGATTCGAAGTTAAGCCATATGTGTGGCGCTACGATCTAAATTCTTTCTCGCATTTTTAATGATGGGTCCTGTCTCGGTTTCGGGGCAGGACCTTTCGCATTATTGGCCATCAGAGGACGAGATCACTCGTATTTCCGAGTCGAAGGAATGGTTACGTCTTCTTCATTACCGCGCTCCTTTTTTAAGAAAAGCGCGAAGTGATGTCGCTAGCGAAGAATTTTTTCTCTCCCCCGAAGGGCGTAAGGATCCACGCCAGGAGCTTATCGAGACACTGAAAGTGGCTCTTTCTCTCGAGTTAGCGAGCGCCCCTGCCCGAGGACTCTCGCAACCTAAACTCTGTGCGATTCCCGCCCGGATCGATTTTTTAAAGCGAGTTTTCGGTGAAAAATTCACGCAATCCTTAGCCCGAATTGAGTGCACCGATTTCGAAGAATGGAAAAAGGGTTTATCTGCAAAATCTGTCTCTCTTGTTTACTCGTCTGCGTATCCGAATAATCCCGCATCGATGTTTGGGCATACTTTTATCCGTCTCGACCGTAAAGCCGGCGGGGGAGATGATCTTACGCGCGAGATGGATCTTTTTAGTTACGGTGTAAATTTTTCGGCATCGGTACCGGCAGACGAAAATCAGTTTCGTTACGCGATCTGGGGTTTATTCGGCGGGTACCACGGAAAGTATGATTTAAAGCCCTATTATCAGAAGTTAAATGAATATGCTTATGGAGAGAGTCGCGATCTCTGGGAATACCATTTAAATTTTTCTGAGCCAGAAACGGACCAGCTTGTCCGCCATATCTGGGAACTTTATTCAAGCGGGTACTTTACCTATTACTTCTTAGATGAAAACTGTTCATTCCAAATGCTGACGTTGATCGAGGCAGTGAAACCGGAGTGGAATATTTCCAGCGGATTTCCTTTAACGGTCGTTCCAATCGCGTCGGTAAAGAAATTAACGGAACAGCCAGTAATGGTGGATTCGGTTTCACTCCATCCGTCACTACGCGCTCAGCGCGAAAAAGCCTACGACGGGTTATCGGAGCGGGATCAGGACCGTGTGCAGGTTCTGTTTCGTGGAGAGAATGAAATTGCAAACGAGGATACGGCTGCGATTTTAGATGCGCTCATTTATTCACTTAATTATGAGAAAAAGATGAATGAAGGGGTGGGTGAAAATCGATCGCTCCTCATGCGATCAGCACTTCTAGCACGAAGTCAGCGTGGACATTCAAAATCAGAAAGAAATAGTAAAAATTTTGCTGATGAAAAACGACCGGACTTGTCGCACGGAAGTTCACGGTTTACTTTTTCGGGTGGGGTAAGTTCTCAGGGTGGCTTGGATCAGTCTAAAACGGGTGCACTCGGTCGTTTTTCTTTTTCCGCGTTTGAGCATGATGTTTTAAATCGTTCGAATTCATTTAATCCGTTTTCGGAGTTAAAGCTTTTTAGGTTTGAATTCGAAAAGCTCGAACGAGAAAATTTCCGTTTCCGCGAAGCTCGATTAGTCGAGACGGCTTCCTTTGCTCCCTTTATTCCGTTTGATCCCCAGAAATCCTGGCGGGTCGCTTTAGGCTGGGGGCGTGTGAATGATTTACCTGAGCGCACAGGCGGCGGCGTCTGGCGAGCCGACGGCGGTTATGGTCTGGGCACCTATTTTTTTTCAAGGCGAAATCTCGTTTATGGTTTAGCGGCAGGTGAACTCGAGGCGGGCAGTGCACTCACGAAAGCTGCGCGGTTTAGCGCGGGAGGGGAGCTGGGCTTACTCTTAACGCCCGCCCCTGACCGATATTTTATTCAAGCACGAGCGCTCGCGCTGCATGACTTCGTAGGTGAAGTGAATACGCGCCTCCGCTGGCGCATGGAGGTTTCGCAGGCGTATGCGTTCGCACAGAATTACGATGTAAGAATTCTTCTCTCTCGAAATTCACTTTCGGAAAATTTCAATTCTTATTCGGATGAAATTTTTATTGCTCTGTCGGTGATGTACTAGCCAAGATTCTAATTTTATGGACGCATCAAGATGGGTCCCAAGGGTTATAGCTTATTGGGTGGTGCAAAAAATCATATACCATCTTCGTGATTCGATCCAATTGTTGGGATTTTTCAGAGGTCAGAAGCCCCTTTCTTTTAGAGCGCACGTCAGATTCGATTTCTTCAGAAGTAGGTGGACGAAGTTGATTGGTTTTTAAATCAGAAATTCGAGTTGTTTCATCCCTGTCAAACCAAATGAGGAAACAAGTGTTGCAGAGATCAAGTTCAACCCATTGATCATTTGGATTCGCATAAAACTCGGTCATTTTAACGGCGCATTGTGGACATTTTTTATGCCCTTGTTTGCCTTCACTCGTAGCCCATTCCCAAATGCTTCCGACAAGGTCCCGTGATCCGATTTTCATCAAGGTATCATTATTAAACAGATGTCCTAAGCACTTGCTGCATTCCCAATGTTCTCCTTGAACGGAGATAATGGAGTTTAACGACGATTCACAGCGGGGGCAGATCGTGAGAAATTTTCCATCACTCGAATAGTCTACCGCGTATCGAGCAGGAGTTTAACACCCATCTTCGACTTCGGTGGCTCGACGATCGAGCGCGGTTTTGCCGGATTTTGTAAGGTCTTTGGTGCGCCCATATTGCCAGCACCAGCCCCCGGCCCCTGCGGCATCCGAGCCCGCGGGTTCTTAGCCGCTGCCGCCTGTCGAGCAGCAAGCACTGGATCGATGCCCTCACGCGCACGCAGATACCGACGAACAATCCCGCGATTTTCTTTTTTCTTAGGCTGAAGAAGAGCTGCCTGAATTTTTCGATCTGCTCGGTCCTTAGGAACGAAAAGTTCCTGTTTCGACATCGGGTTTATTCCCGTCCAGTACATCGCCGTAGCGAGTGTCATTGGAGTCGGAATGAAGGACTGAACCTGCTGGAGATTCCATCCCTTTTCCTTCATGTAGTCGTAAACTTTTTCCATTTTCTCGTGAGTCGTACCCGGAAAGCCCGAGATAAAATAAGGAACGAGGTACTGCTCTTTGCCCGCTTCTTTCGAAACTTTTTCGAAATAAGAAACGAACTCATCGAAGTTCTTGAGCCCTGGTTTTTTCATTAAATGAAGTACTTCATCGTCCATCGCTTCGGGCGCGACCTTTAAGTGTCCGCCCACGTGATGAGTGATGAGTTCCTTCATGTACTCGTGACCCGCTTTTTTATCGGAGAACGCGAGATCGTAACGAAGGCCGGAAGCAATATGGATTTTCTTAATTCCTGGAACCTTACGCGCTTTCTGGAGGAGTGAAACCTGGGGTGAGTGATCGTGCTGGAGCTGCGGGCAGACCTTAGGATGCACGCACGAAAGTTTACGACACTTCGACTGGATTTCGGTGCTCTTACAGCTCGTCTGGTACATGTTCGCAGTCGGTCCGCCGATATCGGAAACGGTCCCTTTAAATCCTGCGACCTTCGGCATCTCGCCGAGTTCTTTTAAGATGCTCGGTTCGGAACGTGACTGAACGATGCGGCCTTGGTGGAGAGTAATCGCGCAGAAGCTACATCCACCGTAGCATCCACGTGTAGAGGCGACCGAGAAGCGAATCATGTCAGCTGCTGGAACGCGGGATTTATAAACGGGGTGTTGGTCTTTAGCGAACGGGAGATCATAAATGGAATCGAGTTCTGCGGTCGAAAGTGGGAGTGCTGGCGGATTCACGACCGCTGCATTTCGGCCGTGGTACTGCACGAGACGTTTCCCGTTATAAGGCGAAGCTTCGTATTCGATAAAGTAGGCAGCCTTCGCAAACTTCCGCTTATCTTCACGGACTTCATCGAACGAAGGCAGAGTTAAACGTGGCTCGATCTCGCGCGCGACTTCTTTCGTCGTAAGGTAAGCAACTCCGCGCTGTCCGCGCATGTACTCGATCGCTGCCTGGGTCTCAGGCTGCGAAGTCGAGAGGGGTCCCCCGACCGCTTCGGCGGCCGCAGTAAATTGTTCGACGATGGTATCGACCGTTCGTTCGCCCATTCCGAAAACCATGAACTCAGCTTTTAGTTCTGAGAGAATTGAAGGACGAACTTTATTTTGCCAGTAATCGTAGTGCGCGAGTCTTCGTAGCGAAGCTTCCACTCCACCCACGATCACCGGCGTTTCAGGCCAAGCGCGTTTCGCGAGTTCAGAATAAACGCTTGATGCATAGTCGGGGCGTTTACCACCCACGCCACCTTCGGAGTACATATCATCCGAACGTTTTTTCTTATTCGCCGTATAGTTATTAATCATCGAATCGACAGTGCCACTCGATACGCCGATAAAGAGGCGAGGGCGCCCGTACTTTTTAAAATCATTCGGACTATCCCACCGAGGTTGTGAAAGGATCGCAACCCGAAGTCCGCGTCGCTCAAGCCAGCGACCGAGAAGTGAAATACCGAAGGTCGGGTGATCGACATAGGCGTCACCATTCACCAGCAGCACATCGATCTCGCTCCATCCGCGAGCGGCTACGTCTTCGGGCGAGTTCGGAAGGAACTTCCGGCAGGCAGCCTCGTAGACGGTTTTATTATTGATAGGCGAGTTCTTCGCTGGGATGTGGGTGCCGTTCATGGATGAGCAGGGTATAGCAAAGCTCTTTAAGTGACGCAATGCATAGTTATCCGGGGTTACAGCTTGAGAGTCATATATAACTGATTGAAATATTTAAATAAAATGGGGAGCCCCTCACTCAGCCGATAAAGGCGAAAAGAGACTCCCTTTAGGACGCCCAAGGGAGCTCGATTACTCAAGCTCAACCTTTACGGCGTCGAATGCTGCCCCCTCAAGCAGATGTAACGCCGTATGACATAGACCTGTGGTCGGGCGCAAGCCCAAAACCAAATGGTAAGTCTATTTTACATATAGTTAAACTCAATGTAAAATAGACTTATGGAGATCAGACCCTACTGGATTCAGCTCATACAACATTATTGGGAAAAAAAACCGATTGTTTGGCTTGCGGGGGTGAGACGGTCTGGAAAAACGACGCTCGCTAAATCCATCGATGGCGCTCTTTTTATGAATTGTGATTTGCCCAGAGTTCAACGCGAACTCGAGGACATCGAAGAATTTATGAAGTTAAATCGACCTGAGGTCCTTATTCTCGATGAGGTACATCGACTGTCCGATCCCGCTCTCACATTAAAAATTATTGCCGATGAATTTCCAAAAACAAAAGTATTAGCGACCGGGTCTTCAACATTAACTGCGCGGAAGAAGTTTAAGGACACACTTACTGATCGAAAAAGGACAATCCATTTTACTCCCGCACTCGTCAGTGAACTTGAACTTTTTGGTGTAACACTCAAAAAAAGAATGCTTCAGGGTGGGCTACCCCCAACTCTACTGGCGCCCACAGTCGATTCAGATTTTTTTATCGAATGGTTTGAAAGTTTCTACTCCCGAGATATTCAGGATGTTTTCGAAATTGATAAAAAGCAGCCCTTTCTTAAGTTATTAGAACTATTGCTCGTTCGAAATGGTGGCATGCTCGAAGCTTCTGAAATGGCAAAATTAACAGGGATTTCTCGCCCGACCGTAGTGAAATATATAGAAGCTCTCGAGGATTCGCAGGCCATCCATGTCATTCGACCGTTTCATGAAAAAAGCGAGCAGGAAATTACTCATCAACCCAAAGTCTATGGATTTGATACTGGTTTTGTTTGTCATGCGAAAGGTTGGGATACGCTTCGACCTGAGGACCGTGGATTGCTATTTGAGAATATTGTTCTCGAATCGATGATTGCGAGCGGGCTTCGGGACCGTGTGAGGTACTGGAGAACAAAAACACGTGAAGAGATTGATTTTGTTCTTAAGCTCTCTCGCTCGCTCGGTGTTCTCGCAATCGAAGTGAAGTGGAGTTCTAAGGAACTTTCGATAGTACCCTTTAAAAAATTCAGAGAATACTATCCAGAAGGCGAAAACTGGATAGTTTGTTCAGATGAGGAGAGGATACGTACCGTCTCCATAGGAAAAACTCATGTAAAAATCGTGCCCATTCTTCATTTCATTAAAGAACTCGAGAGAGTGACGAAAATCTAAAGTAGCGTCACCAGAATGAAGTGTTTGCTACCGTGTAGCATGATCAGTTGTAAAAACGAAAAGGAGATTTAGTATGAATCGTTTTTTACAGACTGGATTATTTTTACTGATGGCGGCTACTCCCCTTGGAGCTTTAGCTGATGACACGAATTTAAGTCTCGAGGAATCACCCCAAATCGAAATCGTCGGCGAAGAGCCAGGCGATGCGAATTATCTACCGGGTGCGCTCATCGACCGTAGAACAGGGGATCGGATTCGATTGCTCTGTATGAATTCGGCGTGCGATGAAGTGGTGCCCGTTTTATTAAATTCAAGCGGAGTCATTTTAAAGCAAGGAATTGAAAATTTAAAGCTCACTGCGGTTAATCGCAGGGTTATGAGTGAATTTTCTTCGCTGTACCCTATGATGTTTACTGTAGCAACCTTAGGCATAGTTGCATTAGATTCTTCTGCTGCACCTATTCTTATACTGCTGCCTGTAGCGTTAGTCGTAGATGCACTTCTGTTACCCGCAGATGCAGTGAGTGCAATCGATGTTGCGATTCTGAAATCTAAACTTCGTAAATTTGATAAGAAGCGCGTTCGAATCAATCACAAGAGATTTATTCGAGTGATTGAAGCTTTATTTTAAACCCTTTACCCAATTAAAAAACTCTTCCATATCCGAAGCAATAAAAACGGGCCGGAGATCTGGCCGGCCCGGCACCGGTTTCTCTAAATTTCCGCGCGGATAGTTTGTCGTCACACTCGCCGTAACACATCCCGCGAGTAGTGCACCCTCTAAGCCAGTTGGCGAATCATCGATCGCCACACACTCAGAAGTTTTCACGCCGAGCGATAGTGCCGCAAATTCGAAAGGCCCCGGATCAGGCTTAGGGCGGACGACATCATCGCGTGAGAGTGTGACTTTAAAATAATCTTCGAGTTTTAAGAGTGACAAAGATGCCCTCAGTTCCCGCCGCTTCGCATTCGATACAACTGCGCAGAGAATCCCCTCACGCTTCGCCCACTCGAGCCCTTCACGTACTCCGGGATAAACGCCGAGCTGGGTTTTTGCCATCTCGAGATAAGTGTCGTTTTTCTGAAGAGCGAGAGCGTCGACATCATATTCCGTGCGGGTCCATCCCGGTCGGTACTGATTTAGAAAGGTTTCTAAAATCACGGGCGCTGGTTTTCCGACTAACCCATCAAACTTAATTTTCTGCCAGGGGAGTCCCATATCGCGGAGCAGTTGCTGCCATGCGAGAAAGTGCAGTTCCTCGCTGGTAACGAGTACTCCGTCATGATCGAAAAGAATCGCTTTAGGTCTTTTTACTGTCGAAATCGGCATGATAGAAATTCTAGCAGGAGATCCGAATGAAATCGAATAGCGAACGCCTTTTCGTTAAAAAAGTAACCCCCGAAGCCATCCTTCCTACGCGTGCCCATGCCGATGATGCAGGGCTTGATCTCTACGCATTCGAAGACGGAGTTTTACCCGCGGGTGAGGGACTCGTCGCTCGAACGGGGATTGCGATTGCACTCCCCGAAAAAACGGTGGGTCTCGTTGCCGATCGCTCATCCATGGCAAAGGCAGGAGTGAAAACCTCAGGGGGTGTTATCGATGCGGGTTAC
>JBGSHQ010000038.1:0-14540 GCA_041752095.1 Bdellovibrionia bacterium | reverse complement strand
CGGTTCTTGTACGGTTCCAGTTGTAGAGAGCTGAACCTCTCCCACTAAAACTTTTACTTGGACTAAATCACCACGGCGAATGTCAGGCATTTTCTCTACACCGCTTGAAAGAGGATACTGTCCTTCTAAAATAGTTTGGCGGGCCTGAAGTCCATCAATGCTGTCTGCAACTCCAAGCATGAGACCTCGGTATTGATAAGCAATTCCTTGGGCGACATTGATGGATTGCACTTGAAAATCATTTCTAGATATTTTTTCGCCGGGATGAATCCTCTTCAGCGCGACATAGGTCGAGACGATTGCAGAAAACCGCGCTTGTCCTATTTGATTCGTTCCGTCGGAAAAATTTACTGAGTAATCCGCAGTTCCCGTTCCAGATTCCGAAAGAATTCGAATCGAACGAACTTCCTTTCCCTCTGGAATAACGGGAAACGTGGTGCCGGAAAGAAATTCGATCGTTGCTGAGGTTTGGGAGCTTGAAAATCGTTTCGCGAGTTCTACTTTTAAAGTCGATTCAAGTTTTTCCTCAACTTTTACCGCAGCAAAACCGAAACTAGAAAGGGTGACTCCAAGTCCAAATCCAATAATGAGTTTATAGATAATCTTCACGGTTCTCCCTCGATTACTTTAGGTTCACGGTCGCGTTTAACATCTGATCTGCGATTCCCATGACCTTTGTGCCCATTTCGTAAGCACGTTGTGTTTGAATCATTTCAACCATCGAACTCGCGACGTTCACATTCGACCCCTCAAGCGCGCCCTGCCCTATCTGACCTATTCCATTTTCACCCGGAATTCCTTGTATGGGTGCTCCGGTTGCTACCGTCGGACGGTAAAGTCCGTCTCCCATTGCCATGAGGCCTTGTTCGTTCACAAATGTAGCGAGCTGAATTTGTCCCAAAGTTATTTCTTCTGCGCTTGGGAGTTGTGCGGAAATTTCCCCATTCGGTTTAATATTGATTGCAAGCGCATTTGCCGGAAGAACCACATTTGGAATGAGCTGGCAGCCATTCGAAAGTACCATTCGACCCTGTGAATCTCGGTGAAACGCACCAACCCTCGTGTAAGCAACTTCACCGTTAGGTCTTTGAACGGGAATAAATCCATTTCCCTCAACCATAAAATCAAGCGGGTTCCCCGTTTGTTTTGCTGGACCGGGTTCAAAAATTTTATGGCTTGCTCCGACCTTGACTCCGAGTCCCGTTTGAATGCCGACGGGAGTTTGAGATGCTGCTCCCACTTGTGCCCCGGGTTCCTTATCCGTTTTATACATGAGCTCGCTAAACTCAGTTTTCCCACGCTTGTATCCATCGGTATTCACGTTCGCGAGATCGTTAGAAATCCGCTCAATATTTGCGCTCTGGGCTTCAAGTGCGGTTGCTGCTGTGTGAAGTGTTTGAATCATTGTCGGTTATCCTTCTTTAGAGTTTTCCAATGTCATTCGCTTCACGGCCCATCATTTCGCCGTATGTTTTCATTACTTTTAAATCGTGTTCAAAAAGTCGATTTGCTTTAATTAAATTCGTCATCTCTTCAACTGGATTTACGTTCGATCCTTCGATCATTCCCTGGTGAATCAGTGAGGACGAAGCCTCTTTCATTGTGTTTTTTTCGGGTAGGGTGTTCGTAAAATACTGGAGGCCTGTTTTTTTGAGAAGTTTTGGGTCTTGAAACTCTACAATGCTCAGTTGCCCGACGAGATCGGAGCCAGAAAAAATTTCGCCTTTTTCTGTAATACTGATGTTTCCCTTGTTTTGAATATTAATGAATCGTGCGACGACGTTCGGATCAGAGGCAGTCAACGCGCCCGGTGTGTTTCCGTTTTCTCCGGCTAGTCCACCTGCTTTTGCTAAGAGCACGGGATAACCTTCATTCGTTACAAGTTTTCCGTCGGTCGCTACTTTAAAACTTCCGTGACGAGTAAACTTCGTCCCCTGGGGCGTGGAAACCTCGATAAGACCGGGGCCTTCGATTGCTACATCGAGTGGGGCTTTCGTAACCTTCATCGGTCCTTGCTTAAAGCTGGTATAATTTCCGTTAACGATGACGTGAGACTGATCCTTATCGAAAATTGGATTTAGATCTTTATCCTTGATGGGACCGATATGAATCGACGGACGATCGTGCTCGCGCTCAACGGAAGAAAGATATTCCTTGAACGCGGGTTGGTCCTTTTTAAAGCCGTTCGTATCCACATTCGCTAAGTTATTAGCGACAGTCTCGACAGCGTGGGCCTGCGCAGCAGCACCCGATACGGAAGTCCACATCCCTGTGGCCAATATTCTATCCCCCGAAACCCGGCCATCATGGCAGAAGTTTCAGTAGGTAAAGAAAGCAATGGCCGTGCCGAGACGCTTTCCGTAATCATTTCAACAAATCGCACTCGGAATGACCGCATTGGTCGGCAAAAGTGTCCTCGTTTCTAGGTAATTCCACCCTATTCATTAGGAAAAAAGTTCCTCCGTTCTTGAGCCGCGGCGCGGCCCTATGAGACATTTTACGAAACGAACATGAAAAGACTTGAAGCAAAAGCTTACAGAGAAAAAATGCTACCCGCGCTGAAAAAATCAGCGGGTGATCTCACGTCGAGCCTTGGGAGGAAGCCCTGCCTTCGAGTGATTATCGTAGGCGATGACCCCGCAAGCGCCATTTATGTGGCGAACAAGGAGAAACTGGCGGTTGAACTCGGGATCGATGCTAAAACCATTCGTTTTCCGGTGACCGCTACATCCCAAGAAGTAGAAGCTTCGATAAAAAAAATAAATAGTGACGCTTCCGTAGACGGAATTTTAATTCAGAGGCCACTTCCGAAATCATTTCGCGAAGAAGAAGTACTTCTTTGGGTGAGTCCAGATAAAGATGTTGATGCTTTCCATCCAGAGACCGTGGGCCGCATGAGTCTTGGGCTTACGGGATTTCATCCCTGCACTCCATCGGGATGTTTAAAACTTTTAGAGTTTTATGGTTATTCGCTCGCGGGGAAAACTGCCTGTGTCGTCGGCAGAAGCTCTATCGTGGGCAAACCCCTCACAGTAATGCTTCTCGCAAAAGACGTAACTGTTATTCACTGTCACAGTAAAACTCAAAATCTTGAACACTTCACCCGCCAAGCCGATTTCCTATTCGTTGCGGTGGGGAAGCCTCACCTCGTGGGGAAAAATCACGTGAAACCTGGCGCGGTGGTCATTGATATTGGAATTAATAAAAGCCTCACGGGCAAAACGGTAGGAGACGTTGATTTCGATGCAATTAGCTCGGTTGCTTCTGCGGCAACTCCTGTTCCTGGAGGAATAGGACCCATGACGATTCTAGGCTTAATGGAAAACACACTCGAAGCTGCCAGAAAGAAACGCAAGTGACCACCACTTCTCCGCTCAAGCGCACCGCTCTGTTTGAAGAACATAAAAAACTGGGTGGACGCCTTATTGATTTTGGTGGCTGGGAACTTCCGGTTCAGTACTCCGGTGTTATCGATGAACACGTAACGTGTCGAACTTCTGCCGGCTTATTTGATGTCAGCCACATGGGGGAAATTCTCGTTAGCGGTGGGGATGCGGAGAGGTTCGTTTATCACCTCGTCTCCAATAACACGTCTCTCATGAAAACCGGCCAAGCCCAGTACTCAATCCTCTGTTACCCAAACGGTAATGCAGTTGATGACCTCATTCTTTATCGTTTAGAAGAAACTCGCTTTCTTATTTGCGTAAACGCGTCGAACACCGAGAAAGATTTTCACTGGATGAAAGAGGTTCATGAATTGGGTCGGTTTGCCTGCAAGCTTGAAAACGTGAGTGCTTCTTATTCACAAATAGCCATACAGGGTCCAAAAGCCTCTGAAATTATTCAAAAACTAACACGGGCTCCTGTTTCAGAAATTAAACCTTTCCACTTTCTTGAAGACTGGATCGCTGGTGTTTCTGTGATTACTGCTCGTACCGGCTATACCGGTGAAGATGGTTTTGAAATTTACTGCCCTTGGACTGAGGGTCCAAAAATTTGGAACGCGCTTCTTGAAAAAGGGGGGCCTCTTGGAATGAAGCCGTGTGGCCTGGGTGCTCGAGATACATTAAGACTGGAAATGAAATATCCCCTCTATGGTCAAGAGCTTTCGTCTGAGATTAACCCCCTGGAAGCAGGGCTGGGATGGGCCGTTAAGCTTGATAAAAGTGATTTTATGGGTCGGGATGCTTTAATAAAAATTCGAGACGCGGGACTTAAGAAAAAAATCGTCGGCCTAGAACTGAAGGGTTCGGGAATTCCAAGAACGGGATATAAGGTTTTTAATCCCTCAGGCGATCGTGAAATTGGATCTATTACGAGCGGAACACAGTCCCCTATGAGTAAGAAATCTATTGGGATTGCTTACATCGAAACCGAGTTTTCGAAGGTCGGAAATAAGATTCTTGTCGAAATTCGAGGAAATAAAATTCCCTCTGAGATTGTCTCTACCCCTTTTTACAAACGTCCCCATTAAAGGAAGCGCGAAATGAAATACCCAGAAAATTATAAATATACCAAAGATCATGAATGGGCAAAGCTCGAAGGAAATCAAATTACCGTTGGCATTACTGACCATGCCCAAAGCGCGCTGGGAGATATTGTTTTTGTTGAGCTACCAAAACTAGGTCGTGAACTTAAATCTGGAGAAACGTTCGGCGTTGTTGAGAGCATTAAGGCCGTTTCTGACCTTTACTCGCCTCTAGCAGGAAAAGTGGTTTCCATTAACGATTCACTCGTTGCCGAACCTTCTCTACTTAATCGCGATCCTCATTCAGCGGCCTGGCTAATTAAAATTGAACTTAAAGACGTTGCTGCTTTTGATTCGCTTATGGATTCCAAAAAATACATATCTTTTGTTGAAACCCTAAAGTAACCGCCAAAAATTTAACGAAATCTGCTTATATCGCTTTAAATCGAGGGCCACACATTTTTTGTGCGGCCCTTTTCCTTTTCTGATTTTCAATTACACTTATGTACCAGTGAGGAAGGTTCTATGGATGGAACGTTTCGTGTTTTTAGTGGCATTAGCCTTATAGTACTCAGCTTTTTGCTCTCTTCTTGCGGACGGGGAGAGGTAAATAATTTATCTTCCTCTTTTCCTATAGAGGATGCCCCGCCGCCTGATCTTAATCTGCCTGACGATAAGGCTGAGGATACTTCTCAGGCTGTGGGCTTTTACGCGAAGGGCTCTATTATTAGCGCCGTTTACCTCCCTTTCGAAAGCCCAGCGCACTTAAAAATTTTCCGCCTTCGGCATCGATCCTGGGGAACAAAAACGCTTATTAATACGATAGTCACAGCGGCAGCATCCTTTCGGAAACAGTTTCCATTCGGGGACAGGGTTCAAATCGGTGACATGTCGTCACGCGATGGAGGACCTCTCGCACGTCACTCAAGCCATCAGAATGGTCTCGATGCAGACGTCGCTTACCTACAAATGAATTTTGTGGAAAGAAATCCAGATGTTTACGGAAACGCAGGATTTGCAGAATCGTTTGTCGTAGGAGGAAAGGTGACTACTAATTTCGATATCAAAAGAAATTGGTACCTTTTGAAAGAAGTTGTCCTTCAAAAAAATGTGGGTCGTATTTTTGTTGATCCAAAAATTAAACAGACGTTTTGCGAGTTAAATAAAGTAATTGATCCGAAGGCAGATTTAGTAATACGGACCGCCGTCCTCAGACGTCTTCGACCTTATCCAAATCACGCCGATCATTTCCATATGCGGATTGATTGCCCACTTCGTGATGGTCGCTGCCAAGCGCAAGAAGAACCTCCCGCGGGTTCGGGTTGCTCTTCAATTGGAATGGTATCTTTCGACGAACACGAACTTTAAGCGTAGCTTTCAATCGGAGGGCATGAGCAAACAAGATTTCGCTCGCCGTACACGTTATCAATTCGGGCAACAAACGGCCAAAACTTAGAGTCTTTTACCCAAGGTGCCGGAAAGGCCGCTTGCTCACGCGTATAAGGGTAATCCCATTTTTCTTGTGTCACCATCTCTGCAGTATGAGGTGCATTCTTTAAGAGATTGTTTTTACGGTCGACTTTACCTAATTCAATTTCTCGAATTTCGGTTCGAATGGAAATCATTGCCGCTAAGAAGCGGTCGAGCTCCGGCTTAGACTCGCTCTCTGTGGGTTCGATCATCATTGTCCCGGGTACCGGAAACGATATGGTAGGAGCATGAAAACCGTAGTCCATGAGCCTTTTAGCTACATCCTCCACCTCAACTCCACTTGTTTCTTTTAGGGGCCTAAGATCAATAATACATTCATGCGCTATAAATCCGTTTTTTCCGGTGTAAAGAATTGGAAAGTGTTCTTTAATTTTTTTGGCTAAATAGTTTGCACTTAAAATTGCTGTTTCGGTTGCGCGCCTTAATCCATCGGCTCCCATCATTTGAATATAAAGATAAGAAATGGGAAGAATCGAGGCGCTTCCATAGGGAGCTGCTGAAATCGTTCCGAGTGTATCGGGCTTTTCTAAACTCACCACTGGATGATCGGGAAGATGAGGTGCCAGGTGGGCTTTCACTCCAATGGGTCCCATACCAGGCCCGCCACCTCCGTGAGGAATACAGAATGTTTTATGTAAATTTAAATGGCAAACGTCTGCACCAAAGTCTCCGGGCCTACAGAGTCCTACCTGAGCATTCATATTGGCGCCGTCCATGTAAACTTGGCCGCCGTGATTATGAACGATCGAGCAAATTTCCTGAATCGACTCCTCAAATACACCGTGTGTAGACGGATAAGTGATCATGAGTGCAGAGAGGGTTTTCGAATGTTCTATTGCCTTCGATTTCAAATCTGAAATGTCTACATTTCCACTGGAGTCGCAAGCAACGACGACGACTTGGAGTCCCGCCATCGCGGCAGAAGCAGGGTTAGTTCCATGTGCGGAGGATGGGATCAGACATATCGTTCTATTTTTTTCACCTCGCGCCTCCTGATAGCGGCGAATAGCGAGTAGACCTGCAAACTCACCTTGTGATCCTGCATTTGGCTGAAGCGATATCGCGTCAAACCCGGTGATTTCGGTAAGCTGCCTTTCAAGATGATTCAGCATTTTCGAATAGCCTAGAACTTGGTCTCGGGGCGCGAATGGGTGGATTTTACTAAATTCTTGCCAAGTTACCGGAAGCATCTCAGAAGTAGCATTTAGCTTCATCGTACAGCTGCCGAGTGGGATCATGGATTGCGCTAGAGAAAGATCTCTCGACTGAAGCTTAGTAATATAGCGGAGCATCTCTGTTTCTGTTTGATGCGAATTAAAAACAGGGTGGAGTAGATACGGTGAGGTTCGACTGTTTTTTCCGGAAATCCCCTTAGGGGCATTTCCGCCAATCTCACTCACTGCTACGCCTTTTCCTTTCGGCTGAGAAAAGAGATCTAGAAGATCATCGACGTCTGACACTGTGGTAGTTTCATCAAGCGTAACTCCAAGATGTGTACCGTCGATCTTTCGAAAGTTAATTTTTTTACTCAGCGCTGCTGTATAAATTCTTTCGGCGTCTGTGGTTTGTATGGTCAGTGTGTTAAAAAAATGATCCCCAGGTTTATAGCCTAATCTTCGTAATCCTTCAGCAAGAACTGAGGTCATTGCATGAATCCGTTCGGAAATTTTCTTTATACCTTTATTCCCATGATACACGGCATACATGCTCGCCATGATTGCGAGTAACACCTGGGCCGTACAAATATTCGATGTCGCCTTATCCCTTCGAATATGTTGTTCACGCGTTTGAAGCGCGAGTCGAATTGCATTTTTTCCACGCACATCTTTAGATACTCCGACGATGCGTCCCGGCATTTGTCTTTTATAGGCGTCTCGAGTGGCAAGAAAAGCCGCGTGAGGCCCGCCATAACCCATCGGAACACCAAAACATTGAGTATTTCCTACCGCAAAATCTGCACCGAGCTCGCCGGGAGACTGAATCAATGCAAGCGCCATTAAATCACAGGCTAAAGTGACGAGAGCGCCATGATCATGGGCTGATTTAATCCATGCTTCGGGGTGGGTGATCTCTCCAAAAGTATTCGGGTATTGGAGTAAGGCCCCAAAAACCGGTGTTGTCCAATTAAATTCTGCGGGTTGGGCAACGATCACATTAACGCCTAAATATTTTGCGCGCGTTTTAACTACTGCGATTGTTTGGGGATGACAATCCGATGCGATGAAAAAGGATTTCGATCCGTCTCTTCCCTGAATAGCATAAGTCATTGCCATGGCCTCTGCTGCCGCAGTGGATTCATCGAGAAGTGAGGCGTTAGTAATTTCAAACCCGGTAAAATCCATAATGAGGGTTTGAAAATTAAGGAGCGCCTCTAATCGACCCTGCGCAATTTCAGCTTGGTAAGGGGTGTACTGAGTGTACCAGCCTGGATTTTCTAAAATATTTCGAAGAATAACCGCCGGAACAACCGTATCGACATATCCCATGCCAATATAGGAACGATAAATCTGATTTTGTTTTGCAACCGTTTGTAATTTTGAAATTGCGGCGGCTTCTGTCAGGGCGGGTTCGAGATTCAATTCTTTCTTCAATCGAATTCCTGTTGGAACTGTTTTCGATATCAGTTCCTCGATCGAATTAACTCCAATTTCTTTTAATAAAAGAGGGATCTGGCTCGAGTTTAATCCGATGTGCCGGGACTCAAAGGACTCAACGGAAAGAAGCGAATCTAACGTACTCATGGAAAACCCCTTATTAATCGACTGTATCTCCCCCATTTTTTTTCTTCCAGCCACCTATTTCATTCTTGACTCATTTTTTTTTAAGAGTGCTTGAGAAAACCGTAGAGTCAGCTATGACTATTCGGGATGTGGACCCCAACTGGAAATAATACCCCTCGAGAGGGCCTTCTCGAGAATGACGATTCGCTACAAAAGAATCGGTTAAACCAAATTTTTAATACTGCGCTGGTTTCGAGTCGAGCGGATGTAGATCCGGGCTCCGCAAGTGAGATTCAGTCCTTAATGGAGACGCCGGCCTTTGGTGCAATTCTTCAATCAATCCAGCTTCTCGCTGGGGATCAGGGCGTTTCAGAAATCGATGCGGCGCGCGACGTGATCCGAACCTTCCGAAAAATGGATCTTCTTTGGACCGAATACCTCGTGGCTGAGGGTGTCGAACGTTTGAAGCTTTCGAATTAAGTTTTTAGTACGAAATCCCAGCGAACCATGACTTTTCCAGAGCCGTCGACTAATCCCTTAGGTGGATTAGGGAATGGGCCTGCGTCATTAAAAGCTTTAATCGCTGCTTCGTCTAAGTCGTTCGTCCCAGAAGCCCCGATCACCTGAACACGAGTCACTCGCCCATCAGGATCCATAACAACCAGGAGTTGGGTTGTGTAATCTGTTTCGCTCGCGAGCTGTCTGCCTCGGTAAAAATATTTTGTGAGTTGAGTACGAAGGGACTGATCCCACGCGCGATCAAGTCTTTCCCGTATTCTTTGGAAATATCCATAGAACACATATTCGCGGGTGTTTAACATTGTCTCTTCGCCGGCCTTAAAGCCTTTAACGTATTCGCCGCGCGCTTGAGCCGTCATCGCTGCTTCTTTAATGGGATCGATTTTTTTTGGTTTTGGGGAGTCTTCTTGATTTGCACTCACCGCAATCCCAAATTTAGCGAGCGGCCCTGATGCTTGGATCAGAGGCGTTTTTTTAGGAGCTGCCTCAACAATCGCTTCGGGTTTCGAAGCTTTGCCAACTGAAGCCTTCGGTGCAGATCCTACCTTTGGCATGGATATTCTTTGTTTCTCAACCGTTTGTGTCTGTTCGCCCAAAAAGGCGTCGGGTGCTGCGGTTTTTGATCTCGTCGTTTTCTCGGTTTGGACAACTTGGTTTTTTACTCGCGTAGATTCTGTTTTAGTAATCGGCTCCACTTCAATATAGAGTGGTTCGTTTTTTACAGCGGGCGCGTTCCCCTGTTGGTTTGCAGTGATGAACCAAAAGAGAAAAAGAGATCCATGAAGAAGGATCGAATAAAGCGAGGCGGGTTGTAGGCGTCGAAGAGCTCCCATCAAGGAGCTTTTCGGGGTTATTCGATGTCTTCTTTAAGAAAATCACCCTGAGATCGCGACGGTTGTGGATTTCCAGTGGTCGTAGATCCGGCTTCTTTTGGCTCAGTGCCTTCAATGAAAGCCTCTTTAATCGCATAGGAAGCGTTGGGCGGGGCTAGCTTTCCGGTTTGTGGGTGGATGGAAGCAAAAACAACTCCGGGTGGAACTTCAAAATCATTTTCTGGCGTATTTTTGACGGCTTCCTTCATAAACTCAAGCCAGATAGGAAGTGCTGCGCGGGCTCCCGTTTCACCCTTGCCAATTGGTTTTTGGGTATCGTAACCCACCCAAGCTCCCGCCACGATGTTCGGCGTAAACCCCATGAACCAAGCATCTTGATAATCGTTCGTCGTTCCCGTTTTTCCTGCTGCGGATCTTCCCAGTTGTTTTGCATCATGTCCTGTTCCAAAACTCACGACTTCTTTCATGAGATGTGAGGAGACAAATGCAATTCTAGGATCCATGACTTGTTCGGGGTCGGCATGAAGCGGAAACTGTGCAAGTTTTAGTGCGGGAGTCGCAGACGGAGCTGGCGCAGGAGAAGCGCCCGCTACTGGTTCTGTCGAGGTAGGTGGTATTTCGGTAACCGTCTCTGCGTCGATGAGTTTTAGAATGTCTTCAATTGGTTTTTTTGGCGTCGGTTTATTTTCTTCAAGAACTTTTCCATCTCGGTCCTTCACCATCGAGTAGTAGATCGGAGTAATTTTTCTGCCCATTCGGGGATAGATCGCATACGCGCGAGTCAGTTCAGCTAATGAAATGGTACCAGAACCAAGCGAGATCGATAGATCTTTGGGTAAAACGGTTGGCATCCCGATCCGTTTTGCAAAATCGGTCACATATCCCACGCCCACGTCTTGAACAATTTTGATGGTTGGAATATTTCTGGATTTAATGAGTGCTTGGCGGAAGGTCGTGTCGCCATAAAACTTTTCTTCAAAGTTTGCTGGTTTCCACTTCCCTGTCTCTTCGTCATTATAAATAATCGGAGCATCCACAATGACCGATGCAGGCGTATATCCTTTTTCAAGCGCCGAAGAAAAAATCATCGGCTTAAAAGCAGATCCCATTTGCCTCTGGGCCTGAAGGGCTCGATTAAATTCGGACTTCGTAAAACTAAATCCGCCCTCGAGGGCTAAAACCTGACCTGTTTCAGCGTTCATAGCGAAAAGAGCGCCTTGGATTTCTGTGTCTTGCTCAAGGCCTACCGTAACACGGTCGCCTTCGCGTTTTTGAATTCGGACATGAATTAAATCGCCGCGGGATAATACTTGCGTAGGCTGAGTCACTCCTGGCTTTGCCCAAGAAAGATTGGTGAGTGGAAGTTCTGTTCTTACAACTCCAACATTCACGGTAGTGACTTTTGTTTTAGAATCGAATCCCGTTACAAGTCCCTGATAAACTTCGCCTGCGCGAAGAAGTTCGGATTCTGATTTTAAATTAGCAGAATGGATGGCCTCAATCGTGTCAATTTTTCCTTCGGGTAAAAGGATGTCATATCCGATCTCATCCATGACTAGTTTTAATCGGGATTCTTCGATCCAGTTTTGAATTTCTTCATCTTTTTTAATTTTTTTAATCGGGCCTCGAAATCCATTTCGACGATCGATCGCTCTTAGGCCCTCACGAACTGCTTTTCCAGCCGTTTTCATCAGTTCGGGATCTAAATCAACTAAAATTTGAAGACCGTCTTCGTAAAGCGCCCGATCACCGAGCCTCTCCATGACTTGACGACGCAGGGTTTCGATATAATACGCGCTATATTTTGCATTTAAATCGATATTATCGTGAACTCTAAGATTTTCTTTAATACTCGATTCATGTTCGGCTACAGAAATATACCGGTTTTCTAGCATGCGCCGAAGAACATAGAGTTGTCGATCTTTCGCTTTCTTCGGATTTTGGTGCGGAGAATATTTGCCCGGCGCCTGGGGCATTCCGGCGATCATCGCGCATTCTGCGGTAGTGAGCTCTGAAACGTCCTTGCCAAAATAAACTTTTGCCGCTGCTTGGACACCGTAGGCCCCATCACCCAGATAAATTTGATTTAAATACAGATAAAGAATTTGTTGCTTAGTCAGATTTCTCTCAATCTGGCTTGCAAGGATGAGCTCTTTTGCTTTTCGAACAAAACTTTTTTCGCGAGTTAATAAGAGAGATTTTGCAACCTGCTGGGTAATAGTACTACCCCCCTGAACAACATGACCCGCGCGAAAGTTTGCGATCGCAGCTCTGATAATCGAGGCAAGATTAACTCCCTGATGAGTAAAAAACTGGTCGTCTTCGGCAGAGATAATGGCTTGAATCAGTTTTTCAGGGATCTTTTCGTATGGAATGACATAGCGTCGTTCCTTATAAAATTCTCCGACAACCGTAGCTTTTCCGCCGCTTGTTGCGATAACCTGAGTTGTAATTGCGGGACGATAATCGGCAACCGTAATAATCGAGGGTAGGCCTCTTGAAAAATACCAGAAAACTCCACCGCCCAGTAAGGTTAATATAACGGAGCCAACAATCGCCGCTAAAAAAGCAATTTTTACGGCGTTTTTAATAATGGTTCTAAAAAACTGGCTCACGCTTTATCCCCTTAGTTTGTCTTCCGCCCAATGAGGCCAAGTAATTCGTTTGCAGCTTGATGAATTGCGTTTTTTCCTGAAAATACAGCCTGATTTCTTTTCTTAATATCTAGGTTATCAACACCCGGTAATGGAATCAGAAGGAATGTAGCCTTTTGAGATTCGATTAGCTTTTTTAATAACTCCGGTGGCTGAGCGCCCGCACCAATGACAACAACCGGGTAGTGTTCATTTTTTCTGGCTGTTCGGTATTGCTCTGCGATTTTTTTTGTAAATGCTTTTACACGTCTTCCTTCGAAATCCTCGGGTGAAAACCCATTCGCTCCTGCCATGGCTCCGCGAAGGGCCCTCCAGAGCTCTCCTGATTTTGCTTCAAGCATTTCGCCAGTCTTCGCATCCTCTAATATGATGTGGAGCTTTTCTGAAAATGATTCGACTCTTTGATCTCCGAAAACATCGCGCAGTTTTGAAGAAAGGTCTGCTTCTGGAGATTGAAGATTAGCGATCGAAAATTTGTTCTCCGGAAAACGAAGGTTCTTTTCTGTGAAACGAAGTAATGCCCAATCAATTCGGTTTGTATTTGGCTGTGTATAATACAGTGCTGCAGCAAGGGCACCGACTTCGGTGGCATATATAGAATGAATGGGAATTTGAAGTTCCGTAAGTGCTTTTAGAACTCCTACGTATGCATATCCGTGACTTAGGCCGGGACCTAATACGAGAACAATTTTATCCGGATTCTGAATAATTTCTGCTATCCCCGTGGGTGTGGGTAGATTTTCTGTGGTGGCGTCAAATGTTGGACCATATACTTCTGCGGTTTTGTTCGCTTCGTTCTTCACTACATTCTGCGCGGGAGGGTTTCCAGACTCTGACTGTCTTCGCCGTTGAATCGACGAACAGGATGAAGAAAGTGTTAGGAGAAGTACGAGAACAAAACATTGAATGGTCCTAACATTTTTCATTACTAAAATTCACGACGCCAATGAGCGAGATACTCAATATTTCCGTCGGTCCCTGTAATAGGAGATTCTATCAAGTGAACCCTATTCCATCCAAGCCCCTTAGCGAATTCTGTAATTCGATTCACCGATTTTTCTCGCGCCTCAACCGATGTGACTATTCCTCCCGATCCAACATCATCTCGGCCGACCTCGAACTGGGGCTTGATGAGTGAAATCACATCACCCTCAGGGTTAACGAGTGGAAATATGGCGGGAAAAATTTTATCGAGCGAAATAAATGAAACGTCGATCACCACAACGTCAACTTTTTGGCGCACGCTATCGAGAGTTAGGTTTCGTGCGTTTGTTTTTTCGATACAGATTACACGAGGGTCGTTTCGGATTTTCCAATTCATTTGGTTAAAACCAACATCGATCGCCATTACCGATATTATCCCGCGCTCGAGTAAGACTTCTGTAAACCCACCTGTAGACGCTCCAATGTCGAGGGCTCTTTTTCCTTTCACCTCCACCTTAAAAGAATCCAGAGCTCCAATAAGTTTAAGCGCCCCTCGAGAGACATAGGGGTGATCCGCTTCCCTCAGTCGAATTTCTACATCTGCGGAAAACGATGTTCCTGCTTTTGTACAGGGCTCATCTTTTACTAAGACATTACCACTTAAGATAAGTGCCTGTGCTCTTTCGCGACTTTGTGCAAGTCCTCTCTCTACCAATAAAACATCGAGCCTTTTTTTAGAGGTTTTCATTATTTAAAAAATCCTAAAAAATCGTCGTTTGAAAATCCAATTTCTTTTTCGAGTTCAGAAATTGTTCCGTGCTCTATAAATCGATCTGGATAGGTAAAGCGTTTAACCGAAAATTCCGGGTATAGGAGAGCAATTTCACTTGAAAGGGACCCGTGTTGAACCCCTTCTTCAAAAAGGACTTAT
>JBGSHQ010000037.1:0-1903 GCA_041752095.1 Bdellovibrionia bacterium | reverse complement strand
GACTTCCGCATCGACCTCTGCGGTGAGTGAGAGCGATCCCCAGGTTCGGGATAAGACATTCGCAGCGAGCCTGAGGGGGAGCGCTGGTTCTTTATGGAGACCGAGATACGGAGCAGAGATTTGAAAAGTTTTTAGAGGAAGGTTCGCATGGAGAAAACCCAGGCGAAGTCCGATGTGGCCACCGAGAGAGTGCCCTAAGAAATGGATTTCGGCTTGAGGATTTATTTTAAAAACTTTCGATTCGAGGTGATGAATGACTGTTTTTAAATCATCGACTAGCGTGTCGAACGAGGGGGCGTCCCCTCTCATCCCTTCACTTCTCCCATGCCCACGGTGATCATGGATATAGAGTGCATCGATCGAAGAATCGAGGAAGTGCGGGAAGTGGAGGTAGCGACCCGAGTGCTCACCGAACCCGTGTGAGACGATGAGAACCCGATTCATTTTTGCGGGTTCCTTTTTTTGCATGAATAGTGCGAAGAGCTTCGTTTTTCCATCGGCGGCTAAAACGGTCTCGGCTTCGATCTTCCAGTGGTCAGGCAACCCTGGATAGCCGATCGGCTGAATGATTCCGAAAGCTTCTGAAGTTTTCATGAAGACAGCATTTGTTCGATAATCTGGCGCGCACTGGTCGAGAGATCTTCGAAGCGAAAACTAAAACCGCGTTTATCATCATGGATACGGACGACGAGTCCCTCTGCTACGAAAGGCAGGAAAGGAGGGTTGGTCAGTTCTGCTGCAGACACGTTTAGCTTTAGGCGTGATCCTACTTTCGAAGGAACGAATTCGGAGAGGACCTGCATGCCGCCGATTGAAATATCACGCGCCATACCGACGATGAGTTTATCACCTTCAGCGATCATGATTTTTGCGAGTACGGGTTTACGGGAATAAAGTCGTTTTTCAGAACCCGCCGAGGCAGCTGCGGAGCTTGGCGCTCCAGTGAATTTCGATTTAAATTCAGCTACGCTTGAGATTTTTTCCCATCCGCTCATTCCATCTTTCCAGGCGAAAGATTCCGTGTCGATTTTTCCAGCGCCTGTCATCCCGACGACTTCGTCTTCGGAAAATGGGCCGTGCTGAGATTCGTTAAAATAGAGGAACCAGATTTTCGGTTGAATATTTTTTGCGGGCGGCGCTGGGGGCGTCGCTTTAGGTTTCGCAGCTGGCGGAGGCGGGACTGCGGATTGGAAAGTGGGCACATCGGCGAGTCTTTGCCAGTCGCTCATGCCTTCTTTCCACACATACGAAATCCAGGTGAGTTCGCCTGCCATAACGCGGTCGTAGACTTCGCCGGCCGTCATCGGGCCGATCGACTTTTCGCCAATCGAAATAAACCATTCCGCCACGTTCTGTCCGCTAAAGGGAGTCTTAGTTTGCATCTCTTAATAGTGATGAAGAATGGGCGGTGATTCAAGGGTCAGATTGCACCTCAGTCCCGGTTTAGACCCGGGCTTCTTGGCTCATCTCGTATCTATTCGTTTATGGGAGTTTAAAACCTGGTCTAGGGTTTGCTTTAGATGAAGTAACTTATGAAATCAAAACTCTATCCTATTGGAATTGCTCTTATCCTACTCGCCGGCATCATGGCCGCGGGTATTCTTATGGTGCCGAAATAGACAGGACTGAACCGGTCCGTAACTTAGCGCGCTATATCTGCAAGCCGCTGAAACAGATGCTGATAATAATTTCCGACCAGCCGCGAATGAATGGGCGGATAGATGCGGTCGCGAAGTCCTGACTCACTTTTATAACAGGTCTTGTGAATAATCTTCACCCAGCCGGGCTGCTCTGCAAGAAACTGAATGTCCTGAATCCCATGCGATTTATTTGCTCGAACATAGCTGAAGGCTGCATGTTTCTTTTCGGGGTTTAGATCGACAATTCGAAATGCGACAGGAAT
>JBGSHQ010000036.1:0-17764 GCA_041752095.1 Bdellovibrionia bacterium | reverse complement strand
TGGTCTTTCTCGGCGCGTGCGCGGTTTAACGAGATGATGTGTCGGAAAAGGACATCGCTGATGCCTGGGTATTCGCAGACGAGAATCTTAATCGCACCATGATCGGCCAGAGCTTCGATTGCTTCTTTCGCGGTAGCGGCTTCGAAAGGGCGGTCACCGGTTTTACTCTCTATTGCGAAGCAAAGCATCGAGCGGACCTCATTTTTACTGAGGGCGACTAGGATTTTTGATTGGGCTTCGCGCTCACTGAGGCGTTTCGACTTGGGGCTCATGGTCCATCTAATTCTCTCTCTTCTGGGGAAACATATAAAGGGTGTGTAGCGCTCAATTCCAAACCGAATTACTGAGGTGCAAAACCCCCTCTTGCTGCAATGGGCCGAATCAGGTATGACCCACCTCATGAAAACGATAATTTCAGCTCTACTCCTGTTTTCCACGGTTTCAGCATTTGCGGGCGATTGTTCGGTTGCTGTTGGGATAGTCCCTAGGACTGGCCTTATTTATCGTACGTGGACGAATGCCTTAGAGACTGAAGTTCTCGAAGATAAGGGTTTTAACATCTGTCAGGACGACGATGGTTGGAAATACGTCGATCCGTGGATGGTCACCGAAGTTACCGATCCCGAGCCAAGTGCGGGATGCAAGGGCTCCGAATTCAAGCTTGAGCTCGTTTACCGTGAAGACAAAATGACGCGTCACCTCCTTGTCTATAAGGCTGGCAAGACGATCTATGAGCGGGACTTTCCGAACAGTCCGGTGAGCACGAAGATTTTAAGAACCCTCCCTACCTGCCAGGAACTCCAGTCGATACGTAAATAGGCTTGACCTATATGGGTCCTCGCGTCTACTTTCACGGTCCCTGCCCAATCTGCGATTGGAGCCGACCGGCTCATAGAGATTCATCTCTGCGAGCTGTCGAGTAAATTACCGTTTCCGGTAAGGCGCTCGTTAGCCGGTGATACAGGTCGTAAGGAGCGATTCTCGAGTGGTTTGAGAGTCGTTGTCTTCCGAAGCACAGATATCCGAAAGGTAAAACTGCATCTCATGCCAACGATCAACCAATTGATCCGTCAAGGGCGCAACGACAAAGCTTGGAAGACGAAGTCTCCAGCTCTTCAGAATTGCCCACAGCGACGCGGTGTTTGCACCCGCGTTTACACAACAACCCCTAAGAAGCCAAACTCTGCACTCCGTAAGGTTTGCCGCGTTCGTCTCACGAACGGTTTCGAAGTTTCATCCTACATCCCAGGCGTCGGCCATAACCTTCAGGAACACTCGATTGTTCTGATTCGGGGTGGACGAGTAAAAGATCTTCCGGGTGTTCGCTATCACACGATTCGTGGAACGCTCGATACACAAGGCGTTGCTAATCGTAAACAGAGCCGTTCTAAGTACGGCGCTAAAAAATCTACCGCCGCTCCTGCAGCCGGCGCTAAGTAAGGGGTGATCTATGGGACGTAAAAGTTTTATTCGTAAAAGAGAGATCAACCCAGATCCTAAATTCCACGACGTCGTCGTCGCGAAATTCATTAACTCGCTCATGATTCAAGGTAAGCGTTCAACCGCTGAAAAAATCATGTACGGCGCTATCGACATCGCTCAGGAAAAGGGCGGAGACGAAGGTGTTAAGGTTTTCAAGAAAGCTCTCGAAAACTGTAAGCCACTTCTCGAAGTTAAATCTCGACGAGTCGGTGGTGCGACTTACCAGGTTCCAGTCGAAGTGAAGCCGGCGCGACGCCAGTCTCTCGCTTCCCGCTGGTTAATCGAAGCAGCACGTGGCCGCCCTGAGCACTCGATGATGGAACGCCTTGCAGGCGAAATCGTCGATGCAGCAGCAAACCGCGGTGGCGCTTTAAAGAAGCGCGAAGACACCCACAAGATGGCAGAAGCGAACAAAGCGTTCGCTCACTATCGTTGGTAATTCTTCGGTTCAGTTAAATTTTAAGAGGCGGTTCGGAGTTTCCGAGCCGCCTTTTTTTCGGGAATGCGCCCTTAATCGAAGAGTTACGGCTCAACCCATTAATTGAAAATATTGTTTAATAATTGGAGTGTTTAAAGTGACAAAATTTTCTTGGATTCTTGTGATTCTATCGGTTTTCTCATTCAGCTCATACGCGTCTTCGAGCTGCGTTCGTTACCGTATCAAAGACGGAAAGACACTCGGACTGTCTACGCGAGACCTCGTGGAGAATGCTAAGGCACGTGACTTGGTGGTCCGGGGAAACGCGGACTCGACCTTTGGTGAAATAGGTCCTGAGACGCGATTTACATTTATTGGACAAAAAGTAAATGTGTGTAGAAGTACTTTGCTCCTGGAAACTCCGAAAGAGACAGATGTCTCTGGTGAAGTTTATCCTGCAAATGGATTGGTATCGCAACTCCTCGAGTACCGGATTGATCCCGAAAGCTCGGCGAAAAATGCACTCTGCATTTATATGGAAACACCTGTAAGCGGAACTCGCCCGGTCTACACGGCTTGCTATCAAAAGCCCTAGTTTCCAATGTGCTCGATGCACATTTAACCGAAATATTCGGAACACCCGGAAATGTCCGAAAAAAGCTGACACGGCGAAATTCGCCGTGTGCATAAACCATCCCGACCCGTCCTCGTCATGAGGTACTCCAAGTTTAACGCTGTACCCGGACCCACTCACCCCTAGAGACGAACAACTAAAGCTAGAAAATACAGTAACTTAGCCAGGATAACGAGGAGCCAAGTCATCTGTTTTAGTTTTTCTAGTCGGATCCGATAAGAATAGCAGGACTTGGTAGTTCTTTTATTCATTCGAATCACCTCCTTTCTTGTTTGGCAGGAAAGGAGGTAGTTCCATCTACACGGGTCGGTTTGGCGAAACTTCTAAGAGCAAGACTTGAACCCGCTCTTCGCCACTTAAAACCACTCGAGACGCTAAGTCCTAGTCGAAAACCGGACCGTAAGTCTCCAATTCAGATGCAATTCTTCACGCATCTTTGTAATTAATAGGTATGTCCGACGCGAAGACTCCCTCTGATCCCAGGTTATTGATCACCCGTAACATCGGTATTGCTGCGCACATCGACGCGGGTAAAACGACAACCACCGAGCGGATTCTCTACTACACGGGTAAGGTCCATAAGATGGGGGAGGTTCATGAGGGCACGACCGTGATGGACTGGATGCCCCAGGAACAAGAGCGTGGAATCACGATCCAGTCGGCTGCTACGACCTGCTTCTGGCGCGAGCACCGAATTAATATCATCGATACTCCAGGCCACGTGGACTTCACGATCGAAGTTGAACGTTCGCTCCGAGTTCTCGATGGAGCCGTAGCTGTTTTCTGCGCAGTCGGCGGAGTCGAACCCCAGTCAGAAACCGTCTGGCGCCAAGCGAATAAATATAAAGTTCCAAGACTCGCCTACATTAATAAAATGGACCGAACGGGTGCTGATTTTTTTAGCGTCCTGACCGAGATGAAAGAAAAGCTGGGTGCAAATCCACTCCCGATCCAAATTCCGTACGGGAAAGAAGAGGAATTTAAGGGCGTGATCGATCTCGTGACGATGAAGGCGCTGATTTGGAAAAGTGAAGAAAACGGCGCAAAATTCGAGGAAATCGAAATTCCAGAAGAGTTCGCCGAAGATGCGGCCATGTACCGTGAGGAACTCATTAACGTTCTCTCCGAGCTCGATGATAAAATCATGGAGCAATACCTAGCAGGCGAATCACTCGACCCAAAACTTCTCCGCGCAGCCATTCGTAAGGGCTGTATCGCCATGAAATTTAATCCGGTCATTTGCGGAACGAGCTTTAAAAATAAAGGCGTGCAACCTCTGCTTGATGCGATCGTCGACTACCTTCCATCACCGCTCGATAAACCCGATGTGGAAGCTCACGACCCGCGGGATCTCGATAAGACTCTGATTATTTCTCCCGACGTCACGAAGCCTTTCGCGGCACTCGCGTTTAAAATTCAGAATGACCCATTCATGGGTACGCTCACTTACTTCCGCGTTTACTCCGGATCCTTAAAAGTCGGTGAACAGGTTTTAAACCCTGCAAAAGAAAAGAAAGAACGACTCTCGAAAATTCTCCTCATGCACGCGAATAAGCGCGAGGAACTCACCGAAGTAAAAGTAGGAGATATCGCCGCGGCCGTCGGATTAAGATTCACCACCACTGGCGATACTCTTTGCTCTGAAGGAAAGCCCGTTTTACTCGAAAAAATCGACTTCCCTGAGCCTGTGATTTCGATCGCAATCGAACCGAAGACGAAAGCAGACCAAGATAAACTCGCCGACGCTCTTAAGCGACTCGCACTCGAAGATCCTTCCTTCCGCGTATCGATGAACGAAGAAACGGGTCAGACCCTTCTCTCTGGAATGGGAGAACTTCACCTCGAAATTCTCGTCGACCGAATGAAGCGCGAATTTAAAGTCGAAGGCAACGTCGGACGCCCTCAGGTCGCTTATCGAGAATCCATTTCTACTTCTGCGACTGGTGAAGGCCGTTTCCACCGCGAAATGGCTGGAAAAGGCCAGTTTGGTCACTGTGTGATTAAATTTGATCCACTCCCACGCGGTACCGGTTATGAATTCGTCGACGGATTTAAAGCCGACCCGAAAGTGTTTCCGAAAAATTTCGTAACCGCGATTGAAAATGGCATGAAGGAAGCCTTCATGGGGGGGATTGCCGTCGGATATCCTGCAGTGGATATTCGCGCGACACTCATTTCTGGGACTTTCGTCGATGGTGAGTCGACTGATGTCGGTTATAAAATTGCTGCCACTCTCGCGTTTAAGGACGCCTGTGCACGAGCTAAGCCCATTATTTTAGAACCGATGATGGCGTGTGAAGTAAATTCCCCCGACGACTACATGGGTGGAGTGATTGGCGATCTGAATTCGCGCCGCGGAAAAATTCTGAGCATGGCACCGAAGCACGGTCTTCAGGTGATTAAAGCTGAAGTGCCGCTTGCAGAAATGTTCGGATACTCGACCGCGCTTCGTTCGTCGTCCCAGGGCCGCGCCACTTACGCGATGGAATTTGCAAGCTATCAAGAAGTTCCACCCGCGATCTCGGATGATATTAAGGTTCGAGCAGGCGTGTTGATCCGCTAGGTATGAAGATACGCATACGATTCATCTTCCTCTTGGTTTTGATGAATGCGTTTCAAGGGTCAGTTGCATTCGCTGGCGAAAAGTTAAAAATTTTAACCTTTAATGTGATGTGCAATTTTTGCGGAAATAAAGAGCAAAATGCACGCTACGAGGAGCGTCTCGCAGGTGTTGCCGATACGATCCTTCGTCATACTCCAGACCTCGTAAGTATTCAGGAGCTATGGATCTCTTCGGATGTGAGTAAGATCGGAAAACTTTTAAACGATCAATATGAACCCGTTTACGCGAATGCATTCCTCTTGAGTTATGCAGACCCCACATTACTCATCCGTAAATCCCGATTTAAAATTATAGAGCGCGATGGAATCTGGTTCGGACCCCGTTCGCCCGGATTTAGTTTTGGTTGGAAGTGGAGCTTTCCTCGTCGGCTCGAGTGGGTGACTCTGGAGGATTCTACTAGCAAGCAGCGATTTATTTTTGCTGGAGCCCATTTAGATAATCGTTTTGAAAATAAAAATCCGAGCGTCGACCAATTCATAGAAAAACTTTCGGGCTTAGAATTACCGCTGATTTTTGCGGGCGATATGAATCTTTGGCCGGCGCTACCTGCATACGAAAAAATTAAATCTGTATTCCGAGATTCCTATTTTGAATCAACCGAGCATCCATACTTTTCTAACGGCGCATCGATAAATACGGATGCTTGCAATTTAACGAAGGCACCCGTTTTTCCAGATTGCCGGGTCGATCACGTGCTTCTTTCGAAGAAGGCCCCCTGGAAGGTTAAAGCTTGGGGGGTGGATACCTATAAATACTTCGGGGGGACGGTCTTCCTGTCGGACCATAGGGCCGTCATTGTCGAGCTAGAGTCTGAAAGTAAGAAAAACCCGTAAATTATTTTATTCCCTATTGCGCCACCAGCAATTCCTGGGTATTCATCGAAAACTTCAAAATAACGACGACTTAGGAAAGATTGCGGGCCGGTCACATCCCCGACCCGGGAACTTCTTGAGTAATTACAAGGAGATGTGAAATATGGCAGCAATGGATCATAAAATTCGTATTAAGTTAAAAGCATTCGATCACCGAGTTCTCGACCAGTCGGTTTGGGAAATCGTGAACACTGCGAAGCGTACTGGAGCCACTGTTCGTGGGCCAATCCCGCTTCCAACTGTAATTAACCGTTATACGGTGCTTCGTTCGCCGCACATTGATAAAAAATCGCGTGAACAGTTCGAGATTCGAACCCATAAGCGTTTACTCGATATTCTAGAACCAACCCAACAGACAGTGGACTCGCTGATGAAGCTTGACCTTTCTGCTGGAGTGGATGTAGAGATCAAGTCCTAACAGTAGCGATACTGCCTTGCGTACCGAGTTTTTAACGAAATTCATCCCGCAAGGTAAGTCGAACCAAGCAGCGAAAATATAAAAAAATCGCAGTTTAGCTCGATAGATTCTCATGAAAGCATCCGGCGGCCTTTATGAATCAGGATTTTCCTGGTTTGAAAGAGTAGCTTCCCGGTGATGCTGTGTGGATCGGAATAAGAAATGATTCTTATTTTTTAAACGCGTCTGCAAACCCCTAGGGTTTTGACGCAAATGGAGAGAGTGATTCTATGTCGGATACTACGACAACAACTCCGGAAAACACGACGGCAGCTGCAGCGGGAAAAGGTACGAGCGTTAAGTTCGACCAGGGCCGCGGCGGACTTTTCGGCGTTAAAGCCGGTATGACTCAAGTTTATAACGAAGACGGTGGATTGGTTGCGGTTACCGTAATTGACCTTCGTCCTAACACTATTACTCAAGTTAAGACGAAGGCTTCGGATGGCTATAACGCCCTCCAGATCAGCGTTCTTGAGAAAAAAGAAAAATCCACAAATAAGCCAGAACTCGGACACTTTAAAAAGTCGGGTGCTGCTGCTGGTTTCTATTACACTAAAGAATTCCGTCTCCCCGCTAACGCGAAGATGGATGCATTCACTGCTGGAGCAGAACTTACTCCTGATTTCGTAAAAGAAGGCGACCTTGTCGACCTGATTGCGATTTCTAAAGGTAAGGGTTTCCAGGGTGGAGTGAAGCGATTCCATATGGCTGGATCGGCAGCTTCTCACGGTAACTCTGTAACGACTCGCTCCTTGGATCGATCGGTAACCGAGCTGACCCTGCTAAGTGCTTTAAGAATAAAAAGATGCCGGGCCAGATGGGTAACGTGCAAGTCACCGTTCAGAACGTACGCGTTGTTAAGGTTGATGCTGAAAACGGCATTCTCCTTGTAAACGGTGCAGTTCCGGGCGCAAAAAGTGGAATCGTCGCTATTCGTAAGTCGGTCAAAGCAATGATCAAGGCTGCGAACAAGGCTCGGAAGTAACGGAGATATACGATGCCAACCCTAGAAATTGTAAACCAAGAGAATAAGAAAGTCGGGTCGATGGATCTCGCGGACGCAGTGTTTGCGACCGAGATTAACTATCCTCTCGTTCACCAAGTCATTAAAGCCCAACTCGCGGGTCGTCGTCAGGGCACTGCCAAGACGAAGACTAAATCCGAAGTTCGCGGTGGCGGTAAAAAGCCATTCAAACAAAAAGGTACTGGTAGCGCTCGCCAAGGCTCGACTCGTTCGTCCCTGAACGTGGGTGGTGGTCAGAACTTTGGACCGCAGCCTCGTTCCTACGAGCAGGCGACTCCTAAAGAGATGATGCGCGGAGCTCTCCGTTCAGCTCTCTCGGATCGCGTGAAGGCAAAGCGTTTCCTCATTGTGGATGAATTTAAATTCGCTGGACCGAAGACGAAAGTTTTCTCCGACATGATGACGAAAAATTTCAAACTCGAGAAAGTTCTGATCGTTGACGATAAGAACCTGAATCTTGAGTTGTCGGGACGTAACGTTCCGAAGGTCCGAGTCCTTCGTACTGAAGGTCTTAACGTCTACGATATCGTCCGCCACGAGTGGATTTTCATGACGAAGAAAGCCGTTGCTGCAATTACAGCTCGTCTTTCGAACGAGGCGTAAGGAGTAGACGATGAGAACTATTTACGAAGTAATTAAGCGCCCAATCATCAGCGAGAAGAGCACTGCTCTGGCAGAAGTTGCCGGTAAGTATGTGTTTGAAGTGGATGCTTCTGCTAACAAGCAGGAAATTCGCGATGCTGTACAACAACTGTTTAAAGTGAACGTCCGTGAAGTTCGGACGATGATCATGCACGGAAAAGTGAAGCGTCTTGCTCGCTCGACCGTTAAACGTACGAACTGGAAGAAAGCGATTGTCAGCCTTGCAGAAGGCCAGAAGATCGACTTCTTTCAAAACCAATAAGGAGTGAGACATGGCCGTAAAAACGTTTAAGCCTACAACTCCCTCGAACCGATATAAGACGGTAGCGGATTTCAGTATCCTAACACCGAAAAAAGATCAGCCGAAGAAACCAGCATCCTTATTCGCGAATCTGACTAAGTCAGGTGGACGAAATAACTTCGGTAAAATGACCGTACGTCACGTAGGTGGCGGACATAAGCGTAAATACCGAGTGATTGATTTCGCTCGTGATAAGCGCGAAATTCCAGCGGTTGTTTCGTCTCTTGAATACGATCCTAACCGTACTGCGTACATTGCTCTTCTGAATTACGCTGACGGTGAGAAGCGATACATTCTCGCTCCCCTTGGATTAAAGGTTGGCGATCCTGTTCTTGCTTCGGACGCAGCTGATATTAAGCCAGCGAACAATCTCCCGCTTTCGAATATTCCAGTTGGAACATTCATCCATAATCTTGAAGTTGAACCAGGAAAGGGCGGAAAGCTTTCTCGCTCGGCTGGTAACTTTGCTCAGCTTATGGCTAAAGAAGGCGTTTACTGCCAAGTAAAAATGCCTTCCGGTGAAGTTCGCTTAATCCATTCGCGCTGCCGCGCTTCGATTGGACAGCTTTCGAACACTGAGCATGAAAATATTGCTCTCGGTAAAGCTGGACGTAAACGCTGGTTAGGCGTTCGCCCAACAAACCGAGGGGTATCGATGAACCCGATCGACCACCCACATGGTGGTGGTGAAGGTAAGAGTTCCGGTGGTGGCCACCCACGTACTCCGTGGGGCGTTCCTACCAAGGGTTATAAGACGCGTAACAACAAGCGCACCGATGCATTCATCGTGAAGCGTCGCAAATAAGGATAAGGAAATTTAACGATGGCTCGTTCAATTAAAAAAGGTCCTTATGTGGACTACCACCTGGAGCATAAAGTTCTCGAAGCTAAAAAGGCTTCGGATCGCAAGGTGATTAAAACTTGGTCTCGTCGTTCGACTATCCTTCCAGATTTCGTCGGGTTGACTTTTGCGGTGCACAACGGCAAGAAGTTCATTCCTGTTTACGTTACGGAAAATATGGTCGGACATAAACTAGGCGAATTCGCAGCAACGCGTACCTTCCATGGTCACACGCCTGCGGATAAGAAAGCTGGCGCAGAAGGCGCAGCTAAACCAGCAGCAGCCGGAGCAGCAGCTCCAGCGGCAGCAGCAGCGGCTCCAGCAGCCCCCGCAGCACCTAAGAAGTAAGGGAGGATTAGAAAATGAAAGCAAAAGTTACTTCAGTTCGAATCACTCCTCGAAAAATGGGAGCAATTGCTAGCGAAATTCGTGGAAAAGATATCAATGCAGCTCTCAGCTACTTGAAGTTTTCTCCGGCGAAACGCACTGCAGGCGTTCTCTCCACACTTCTAAAGAGTGCAGTTGCAAACGCTACCCAAAAGAACACCGTCGACGTTGATAAGCTCTACGTTCAGACGTTGCTCGTAGGTGCAGGGACTACGTTAAAGCGTTTCCGTCCACGCGCTAAGGGTTCTGCTTCTCCAATTATGAAAAGAACTTCGCAAGTCAGCGTAATGCTCGCTGAGAGGGTGTAAACGATGGGTCAAAAAGTTAATCCAATTGGATTCCGCCTCGGAATTACCCGTACATGGGACAGCCGTTGGTATGCTAACAAGCGTGATTTCGCTAATCTTCTTGCTGAAGATATGAAGCTTCGTACTTTTTTAAAGACTAAGCTCTATGCTGCAGGAATTGCTCGTGTTGAAATCGAGCGCGCTGCAAATAAAGTAAAAATTAACGTTCATACTGCTCGTCCGGGTATTGTGATCGGGAAAAAAGGCGCAGGCGTCGAGCAACTGAAAGCAGAAGTTCAAAAGCTTTCGAAAAACGAAGTTTTCTTGAACATCGTTGAAGTGAAGAAGCCTGAGGCAAATGCAACCCTCATTTCTGAAGGGGTTGCAGCCCAGCTTGAAAAGCGAGTCGCTTTCCGTCGCGCAATGAAGAAGGCGATGACTGCTGCATTTAAGCAGGGAATTAAAGGAATCAAGATCCGCGTTTCGGGTCGTTTAGGTGGAGCAGAAATCGCACGTACGGAATGGTACAGCGAAGACTCGGTTCCTCTACACACGCTACGCGCGAATATCGATTACGGTACCGGAACTGCTGCTACTACGTACGGCATGATCGGTGTGAAATGTTGGGTCTACCACGGTGAAGCACAGACCCTGAAGAAACAAGCTGCAGTAGAAGCGAAAGCTTTAGCGGCAGCTGCCCAGGACGCATAAGCGTTTCCTGGTTTAGAGAAAGGTGGATGAGCCATGCTATCTCCAAAAAGAGTTAAATGGCGTAAGGTCGCAAAAGGGAAAATGCGCGGTAAAGCAGACCGCGGAGGAACCCTTCATTTCGGTGATTTCGGTCTCCAGGCTACGGAGTGCGGTCGTATTACCGCTCGCCAGCTTGAAGCTGCCCGAGTTGCGATGACACGTTATGTGAAACGAGGCGGACAAGTTTGGATTCGGATTTTCCCGGATAAGCCTGTCACAAAGAAAGCTGCAGAAACTCGAATGGGTTCCGGAAAAGGGAACGTGGAAGAGTGGGTAGCAGTGATCAAGCCAGGTCGAATTATTTTCGAGATGCACGGTATTCCTCAGAATGAGGCGTTCGAAGCACTTCGTCTTGCCGACCATAAATTCCCACTTCAGTGCAAGCCAATTTCTCGTACGTCCGAGAAGCTTGCTATGGAAACTGCAGCTAAGCTCCAAGCAGCGAAGCGCGCAAAGAAAGCAGCGAGGGTAGCAGCAGCGAAGTAAGCTGTGGCGAAAATAATTATGGCAAACAAAGCAATGAAAAATCTGAAGAATCTTTCAGCAAATGAACTGGTCGTTAAGACCCGTGAATTAGAGAAGAACCTCTTCGATACCCGAATGAAAAAAGTCACCGGTCAGCTTGCAGATTCTGCAATGATTTGGCGCGTACGCAAGGAACTTGCTCGCGTGAAAACGCTGCAAACGCAGGCGAAAGGGAAGAAGTAAAAATGGCTACCGAAACAAAAAAGAAAGCAACTGCAAAGGCTGAAAAACCAGCTGCAGCACCAAGAGCACCGAAGGCACCTAAGCCAGCAAAAATTGCTGGCCCGGTTGTTGAAGGTCTCCAGCGTCGTAAGGAACTCATCGGATCCGTAGTCAGCAATAAAATGCAAAAGACTATTGTGGTTGAAATCCAGCGCCGCGTTCGCCATGGACTTTATGGAAAGTTCGTAACGAAGTCGCGCCGGTTTAAGGCGCATGATGAGAAAAACGAAGCGAAGATGGGCGATATCGTAACGATTATCGAAAGCCGTCCACTCAGCCGCGAAAAACGCTGGGCGCTCCAAAAAATTGTTCGTCGTGCTGTTCAAACAGCCGAAGCGAACGTTTAGTTCGGGAAGGGATAGAGGCTTATGATTCAAAGTACTACACGACTCGATGTGGCCGATAACTCGGGTGCCCGTTCTGTGATGTGTATCAAGGTTTTGGGTGGAACTCGCCGTCGTTATGCAACGCTCGGTGATGTGATTGTTGTTACTGTTAAGGAAGCTGTTCCAAACGGAAAAGTGAAGAAGGGTGACGTCGTTAAGGCGGTTATCGTTCGCACTCGTAAGGAAACAAATCGCCAAGACGGTAGTTACATTCGTTTCGACACAAACTCGGCTGTTCTGATTAATGCTCAGAATGAACCGATCGGAACACGTATCTTCGGGCCAGTGGCTCGTGAGCTCCGTGCGAAGCAATTTACTAAAATTATCTCCCTCGCCCCAGAGGTTCTGTAAGGGGAGAGGAAGCTGCAAGCGAGTTTCCACTTCGGTGACTCGTGGCTCAGTTAAGAGAGGAAGAAAAAGTGGTTAACGAAAACGATAAAAAAGATGATTCTGCTGCAAAAGCAGAAAAAGCTGCCAAAGCCGAAAAAAATAAAAAGGCTGGGGAAGGCAAAAAGAAAAAAGGTGCTGGCGAATCCGCTCAGGGCGTTCGACTTGCTGCTGCTGGTGAAACGAAGGTTTCCGGAGAAAAAGCACCTCGATTAGAGACGCTTTATAAGAAGGAAGCAGTTCCTGCTCTGATGAAGCAATTTAACGATAAAAATCCGATGGCGATTCCACGCCTTTCGAAGATTGTCGTTAACTGTGCAATTAAAGATGCAGTTGCAAACCCAAAAGTACTCGACAGTGCTTTAGATGAAATTATGGCGATCACAGGTCAGAAAGCAGTTCTGACCCGTTCCCGTAAAGCAATCGCGACCTTTAAAGTTCGTGAAGGTAACGCTGTTGGTGTGATGGTCACTCTTCGTCGTGCACGTATGTACGAATTTTTTGACCGTTTAGTAAACGTCGCGCTCCCTCGGGTTCGTGACTTTAAAGGCTTAAGTCCAAAGTCGTTTGATGGTCGTGGAAACTATTCTTTAGGACTCCGCGAGCAAATCATCTTCCCTGAAATTAACTACGATAAGGTAGAAAAAATTCGCGGAATGACGATCACCATCACGACCACGGCAACAAATAACGAAAAAGCTCGCGCGCTTCTGGGCGAACTTGGAATGCCGTTTAGAAAGTAATCGGGGATTATAATTATGAGCATGACTGATCCTATTGCAGATCTTTTAACCAGAATTCGAAACGCGACCGCTGAAGGTCACGAAAAAGTCGAGATTCCGGCATCACGTGTGAAAGCGAACATCGTTCGTGTCCTTAAAGAAGAAGGTTATGTAAAAAACTTTCGTCTTTCTCGCGACGAAGGCATTCCAGTGATTAAGGTTTATTTAAAGTACGCTGAAGAAGGCGCTCCCGTGATTCAAGGCATTCGCCGTATTTCACGACCAGGATTACGCCGTTATTCTGGCTACGAATCATTTCCTCGCCCACTGAGTGGTGCGGGTATTGCGATCGTCTCCACTTCTAAAGGTGTGATGACGGGTTCCAAAGCACGCCAAGCTAAAATCGGTGGCGAGATTCTTTGCGAGGTCTGGTAAAATGTCACGAGTTGGTAAGTTACCGATCAAAATCGGTGCAGGAATTAAAGTCTCGATCGCTGATGGACTCGTTAAGGTTGAAGGACCAAAGGGAAAGCTTTCTCATAAGCTTGCTCGTGGAGTCACAGCAACGGTTGATAAAGATCAGATCGTTGTTAAGCCACAGCCTGAGGTTTCTTCTAAAGCCGCAGCACTCTGGGGTCTTACACGTACATTGATCCACAACATGGTTCATGGCGTCTCTACCGGATTCACTAAAGAGCTTGATATTGTTGGTGTTGGATATCGTGCAACTGCGAAGGGCCAAGTTCTTTCAATGAACGTTGGTTTCTCTCACCCAGTTGAATACGAACTTCCCGCTGGAATCACTGTAAAAGTAGAAGCAAATACCCATCTCGTTTTAGGTGGCGCCGATAAAGCGCTTCTCGGTTTGGTTGCCGCAAAAGTTCGCGGATTCAGACCACCTGAGCCTTATCAAGGTAAGGGAATTAAATACACGAACGAGCACATTATCCGTAAGCAGGGTAAGGCTGCTGGAGCGAAGTAATTATGGCAACTAAAGTAGGTCGAAAGACAAATCCAAAGCAGCAGGTACGAGCGAAGCGTAAAAAGCGTATTCGTGCGAAAATCGAAGGGACTTCGGCTCAGCCACGTCTCTCTGTATTCCGCTCGAATGCAAATATGTACGCGCAGCTCATTGATGATCTTAAGGGAGTGACGCTGGTTTCAGCTTCAACTCTTGATGAAGGTCTGAATGTGAAATCGCCTAGTAGCTCCGAAGGTGCAAAGGCAGTGGGCAATCTTCTTGCTAAGAAGGCGCTTGCTAAAAAAATTAACGCGATCGTTTTTGATCGCAGTGGGTACCTCTATCACGGTCGCATTAAGGCTCTTGCCGATGGCGCTCGTGAAGGTGGACTGAAGTTCTAAAATGAAAATTACGGAGAAATTTTAAATGGCATTCGGTCAACAAGGCGGTCCTCGCGAAGATTCCGAATTTGAAGATAAGGTAATCCATATTAACCGCTGTGCAAAAGTGGTTAAAGGTGGACGCCGTTTTAGTTTTGCGGCGATTGTTGTCGTCGGAGATAAAAAAGGTCAAGTCGGTGTGGGTCTTGGTAAGGCAGGAGAAGTTCCTGAAGCAATCAAGAAAGCCGGCAAACAAGCTAAGAAGAACCTGATGAAGGTTTCCATGACTGGAACTTCGATTCCACATGAAGTTACCGGACAGTGGGGCGCAAGCCGTGTTCTCATGAAGCCAGCTCCAGAAGGAACTGGGATCATCGCAAGTTCTTCTATCCGCGCAATTCTTGAAGTTGCAGGGATTCAAAACATTTTAACTAAGTCGATTAAGCGCGATAACCCACATAACGTGGTTCGGGCAACTTTCGATGCACTTAAGCAACTCCGTCAGTTCAGCGAAATCGCCGCAGCCCGCGGTAAGACCGTCGCTGAAATCATGGAATAAGGGTGGTTTAGTCATGGCTGAAATAAAAAAGAAAACAGCAGCGAAATCTGCAGTTGCAGCGAAGCCAAAGAAGGCAGCTGGTTCTAAGAGAACAATCACGATCAGACTCGCTAAAGGAACCATTGCATGCCCGCCAAATCAGCGTGCATGTATCAATGGACTTGGGCTTAAGCGACGTGAACAAGTGGTCACCCTTGAAAATTCCTCGTCAGTTCGTGGAATGATTAAGAAGGTGCTTCATTTAGTTGAAATTGTTGCCGAAACGCGTTAATTCGCTTTTGGTATTAACCTGCGAGTGAGGCTGTAGACTCAATTGAGTAAATCGGCTGAGCGTTAGCAAAAAAAGGAAATTCAGATGTTAAGACTTAATACAATCAAGGCTCACCCAGGTGCTACTCAGAAAAGAAAGCGCCTAGGACGCGGATCTGGGTCCGGACTCGGACAGACTTCGGGTAAAGGGGATAAAGGTCAGCTTGCTCGTACCGGTGGACATGTTCGTCCTGGATTCGAAGGGGGCCAGACCCCGATGTATCGCCGTCTTCCAAAGAAGGGCTTTACCAATATTCACCGCCGTTCAAACGTTGTTGTGAATCTTTCTGAGCTCGCTAAACTCGCTAAATCGGTAAAAGAAGTTTCGATCGAAACTCTTACTGAGCGTGGAATTGTTAAAGGGCGTTTTGATCGTCTTACGATTCTTGCTACGGGCGATGTTACCCAAGCTTTCAATATTAAGGCTCACCGTGTGTCTGCCGCAGCATTAGAGAAAATTACTAAAGCTGGTGGAAAAGTGGAGATGATCCCAATTCCAGAAGGCAAGAAGCGCGTTAAGAAGTCGAAAGCGGCAAAATAACCCTTTCGTCTTCGATTAAGATCGGGTCATATAAGTAAGTCTGGGCGGTCTTCCAAACAGGTAGATCGCCCAATCTTTTTTAAAGAATTCAAATTTCAATCTTAAGAGGTATTTCCGAATGTCCGGAATCGCTGGTCTCATTAAAATCGAAGAATTAAGAAAGCGGATCCTTTTCACCATTACGATGCTTGCCGTTTATCGTCTTGGTGTTCACATCCCAACCCCTGGAGTTGATGGGGCTGCTTTGAAACAAGTTTTCGAAAGCATGCAGGGAACTATTTTCGGATTTTTTAATTTATTCTCAGGTGGAGCGCTCGAAAGATTTTCGATTTTCGCCCTTGGGATCATGCCTTACATTTCGTCTTCGATTATTTTTCAGCTTCTGACCGTCGTGGTTCCTTATTTCCACGAACTTCAAAAAGAGGGTGAACAGGGTCGAAAGAAAATCACTCAGTACACCCGCTATGGAGCAGTTCTACTTTCGATCATCCAGGGAACTGGGATTGCGACTCAGCTTCAGAACTATTCAAACCCATCCGTAGTGCTTAACCCAGGGACCACATTCATCGTAATGACTGTAATCACTCTCACTGCTGGAACACTTTTCCTCATGTGGATCGGTGAACAGCTTTCAGAGCGAGGAATTGGTAACGGAACTTCGGTTTTGATTTACGCGGGTATCGCAGCACGTATCCCAAGTGGGATAGGCAGCGCATTTTCTCTCTATCGCTCAGGAGAACTCAGTTTCTTTAAAATTCTAATTATTCTTGCAATTATTTTAGTCACATTTTTTGCCATTATTTTCGTTGAGCGGGGAGCGCGCCGGATTCCAATCCAATATGCAAAGCGTGTTGTTGGACGTCAGGTATATGGAGGTCAGAATACGTTCTTACCTCTTAAGGTGAACGTTTCTGGAGTTATTCCTCCGATCTTTGCTTCGTCCCTATTAATGTTCCCGGCTACTTTTGCAGCCTTTTCTAATATTAGTTGGCTACAAAAAATAACCCAGCAACTCACGCCTGGTTCGATGCTTTACGAAATTCTTTTCGTTAGTTTGATTATCTTTTTCGCGTATTTCTATACTGCGGTGGTATTTAAGACCGATGACGTAGCTGAAAATCTAAAAAAGAACGGCGGCTTCATTCCTGGGATTCGTCCAGGAGATGCGACAGCGCAGTATATTGATTATGTGTTAGGTCGGATTACCTTAGGCGGTGCAGTTTATATTGCTGCGATTTGCGTATTGCCAACCATCTTCACTCAGTCTTTAAAAGTGCCGTTCTATTTTGGTGGAACGAGCGTTCTGATTCTTGTTGGTGTTGCGCTTGATACGGTTTCTCAAATTGAAACCCACTTGCTCACCAGTAATTATGAAGGCTTCATGAAGCACACCCGACTGAAGGGCAGACAGGCTTACACATGATCCTGATCTTCCTGGGGCCTCCTGGCTCTGGAAAAGGTACGCAGGCTAAGCGCTTAACGGCTGATCGGTCGTGGCCTCAGCTATCTACCGGAGATATGCTCAGGGCTAATATTTCCCAGGGAACGCCTCTGGGGATTGAAGCAAAAAAAACAATGGATTTGGGTCATCTTGTTCCTGATGCCGTTGTCGTGGGAATGATTCAGGAACGAATCAAGAATCCAGACTGTGCAAAAGGATTTATTCTCGACGGATTTCCGCGGACGATTTCTCAGGCTGAATCTCTGGATCGAATGCTTGCTGAAAAAAATCTCTCAGTGAATCGAGTGATTGAATTTCAAATTGAAGATGCGGAGCTTGTCGGTCGACTGAGTGGTCGTAGAACTTGTTCTAAATGTGGAGCAATGTTCCACATCCTTACATCTCCACCCAAGGTGGATGGCGTTTGCGATGTCTGTGGTAGTCCAGTAATTCAGCGAGCCGATGATGCTGTGGAAGTGATTACTAATAGGTTGAAAGTGTATCACGCGCAAACTGCTCCGCTGATTCAGTATTACGGAAACCAACGAAAACTTCTTCCAATCGATGCGACTAAACCGATGGATCAGGTCTATGGTAGAGTGGTTGCTTCCCT
>JBGSHQ010000035.1:0-1693 GCA_041752095.1 Bdellovibrionia bacterium | reverse complement strand
TTTATGTTGGAAATCTTCCGTTTTCTGCGGTCGATGAGAATCTGGTAGAAATTTTCTCTCAGTGTGGAACGGTTGAATCCGCTAAAGTCATCAGCGACCGCGATACCGGTCGTTCGAAAGGTTTCGGCTTCGTCGAAATGTCTTCCGATGCTGAAGCTGCTGCAGCTATTTCTAAGTTCAACGGCGCTGATTTCGATGGCCGTTCGATCACTGTTAACGAAGCACGCCCGATGGAGCCTCGCGCTCCTCGTTCTGGCGGATTCGGTGGCGGCGACCGCGGTGGACGCGGCGGCGGTGGAGATCGCGGCGGACGCCGTTTCTAATCTCTTCGCTCGTTAAAATTTTAAGGGCGGCTCTGAGCTGCTTGCTCGGATCCGCCCTTACTTTTTTTCTCTTTACGTAGTTTAGCTTAGTTTTCAGTTAAAGGATTTCGATGTCTCGCGACGATCTTATTAAATTTGAAGGAAAAGTTTCTGACATTACCGGTGGCGGAAACTACGTTGTACTTCTCGATAACGGCATGACCATCACTGCCCGCATCTCCGGTAAAATGAAAAAATTTAAAATCAGAATTATTGTTGGTGACCGAGTCACGGTAGGCGTTTCGCCCTATGATCCAAGCCACGGTCTCATCACTCATCGCCAGAAATTAAACTAAGCGCAAAAAGGACTATTTATGAGCTTCCAGAAAACCGAAGAACCAGTCCGAACTCTCCCTAAAGGCCACATGCGCTGCTTTCAATGCAAGAAAGTCATCCCGTCGAAAGATGGCGAATGGCGTTCTTGGTCTGCGATGCAGGCGTTTCTCTGTAAGATCTGCGATAAGGCGACTTCGAAGCGCCCTGAGCGGAAGTAATTTATTTTTCTTTCGGACCACTAGCGCCGAGTTCGAGCATTGATATCCACTCTCCAAACTTGGGAGTAGAGATAAGAAGACTCCACTGCGGGCCGCCTCCGCTATAAAATGAGACGGTCGTGACTTTTGTTTTCCCACTCGCCCTTCTCTTGATTGCTGGAATTTTATATTGCTTACCCCCTCCAGTAAGAACGAGCTGTTGGGTATCGGAAGCAAGAGCAACCATGTACTCCCCTTTGGGAACGAAGATTTTTCCAGAAATCGCGTCTTTATTAATCGTAATTTTCATTACCCCTTCTTCCTGACTTCACCTAGGCCTTGCCTTGCTTCAAGTAGAAGCATGCCGACGTCTCGGTTGGTTGGATCCATTTTTAATGCTTCCTCTAAACACTCAACCGCTTTTCTGAACATCACCTTCTTCATGTAAACCCTTCCGAGCTCCATGCTAATACCAGCACTCGCTGGCAGGTTATTACTCGCAGCCATCAGAATATTCACCGACTTACCGAACTCATCTTTTAATCCATAAGCTTTAGCAAGCTTCAGATAATGAAGCTCTCGACCGGGATTAATTGCGAGTGCTTTTTGGTAATACGGAATCGCCGATTCAGCATTTTTCGTTTTTAAAATCGCATCACCGATACCTGAAAGTCCCATGTCGAAATCGGGATTTAGTTTTAGTGCTTTCTGGAACTTTAAGAGGGCCGCTTTATTTAGATTTCTTTCTAAATCCTCAAAACCCTTTTCCACACACTGGGAAACTTCACGCTCCACACGCTTTTGGTGCACTACCTTTTCGATCCGTTCTTTTAGATCTTCCCGAGAAAATGGCTTTAA
>JBGSHQ010000034.1:0-3655 GCA_041752095.1 Bdellovibrionia bacterium | reverse complement strand
TCGGAAGTATCCGTTTGTTTCCTTTAAGGCCGAGCGTGAAGCGGGCGATCAGATTCTTCGTGTAGAAAATATTTCGAAGTCGATCGACGGCGTTAAGGTTCTGGACCGCGTTTCGTTTTCTCTGAAAAAAGGGGATAAAGCAGTATTCATCGGGGACACCGATCTAGCCGTGACGACACTTTTTAAAATTCTCGCTGAAGAAATGAAGCCCGATTCGGGTTCATTTAAGTGGGGCGTGACGACTTCGCGCTCTTACTTCCCGAAGGATAATGCTCAGTACTTTAATGGGTCTGACCTTAATCTGATCGACTGGCTCCGCCAGTATTCTCCCGACCAGAACGAAAATTTCGTTCGGGGATTTTTAGGTCGCATGCTTTTCTCAGGTGAAGAAGCGACTAAGAAAACTAAGGTCCTTTCCGGGGGAGAGCGCGTACGCTGTATGCTCGCCCGGATGATGCTTGTCGATGCGAACGTTGTCATCCTCGATGGACCGACGAACCACCTCGACCTTGAATCGATTCAGGCCGTGAATAATGCCATGACTCGGTTTTCCGGTAACGTACTGTTCTCCTCGCATGACCAGCAGTTTATCGAAACGGTTGCGAATCGCGTGATCGAAGTCGGAGCAAAGGGCGTGCGAGATTTTGAGCAGCCTTATTCGGCTTATGTGGAGTCTTCGCTTTCAGACCGCGCCCACGCTTCACGTTTATAATCGTAGTAAGCGCGAAACGTATCTGCGAAAATTGCCTCGCGAATTTCCGCCATCATTCGGTGATAAAACGAAAGATTATGAATCGATAGAAGCTGCCAGCCCAGGGTTTCTTCCGTCTTTGTTAGGTGGTGGAGGTAGGCAAGTGAGTGTGTTGTACAGGTTTCGCACTCACAGTCGGGATCGAGCCGTTCTTCCGAGAATTTATAGGCTGTGCGGCGAGTTTGAACTTTTCCCCGAGAAGTATAAGCGGTGCCTCGTTTAGCGAGCGCGGACGGGATAATACAGTCGAACATATCCACGCCTCGGTGGACGGCCTCTAAAATATCGAGTGGAGTACCGACACCCATGAGGTATCTCGGATAATCGGGAGGAAGTAGGGAGGTCGTGATTTCGGTGAAATCCTCGCGTTCGTTTTTAGTTTCGCCCACGGCGAGTCCTCCGATCGCAAACCCATCGAAGCCGACTGAATCTAGGCTGAGTGAAGTGAGTGCGTGTACGCTATCTCGTCTTAAATCTTCGAAGCAGGCACCCTGGACAATACCGAACAGGGCTTGGGGTGAATCGCCACGGGCGGCGAGACTGCGTTTTGCCCACCGGTGAGTGAGCTCCATCGCTTTTCGCGCCGTCGTATGATCGGAAGTCGATGGAATGCACTGATCGAGCACCATCATGATGTCACTCCCGATCGCGCGCTGGACTCGGATACTTTCTTCAGGCGATAGGAGGTGCATCTTCCCATCGACATAACTCTGGAACTTCGCGCCTTCTTCTTTCATGGACCTGGAATGGGGGAGAGAAAAAATCTGGAATCCACCTGAGTCGGTGAGTACCGGGCCATCCCACTTCATGAAGGAGTGGATACCGCCCATTTTTTCGAATACTTCTGCTCCCGGGCGAAGCATGAGGTGGTAAGTATTTGCGAGCAGCATTCGTGCGCCCACTTGCTTAAGTGTGGCCGTATTTAAGCCTTTCACTGTGGCCTGTGTGCCGACGGGCATGAAAATCGGAGTCAGCATTTCTCCGTGAAGCGTTGTAAAGCGGGTCGCACGAGCGCGAGAATCCTTCGTCGTTTTCTCTAAAGTAAACGGGAGGCGTCTCATGCCTGGAGTTCCCGGAGATTTTCTTTTTTCGTGCAAATAATTTGGCGATCGATCATCCGGGTGAAAAGAGTGATCATGAAATCCGGGTTTAGACTCGGGTCCAGCACCTGGATCAGCTGGTGAGTCGCTTCGATCGTAGAAAGGCAGAGCGGGTTAGGTTGCTTTCTCACGCGGTAGTTCGAGCGTTTCGTGGGTGTAAAACGAATTTGTGGGAGTGCGGTCAGGCGGGTACTTTTCCGAAGCATCGATTTAGCGTTTGCCCAGTTCCCATCAATGACGAAAACCGTGAGGGTGCGTGGGTCTCCAGAAGTATAACCAAAAAGTTCACGGGGTTTTTCAGAAACGTTCACCGACTTTTCACCTGGGAAAAGGGTGACGCAGAAATTTTTCGGATCATCGATGATCGCATTTACTTTTGGATCTGCATCGAATTCGGTTCCAGGAATGAGCACCGAATTTTCAATACAGAGGTGAGTGAGTCGTGCAGTGCCGATCGTATTCTTACGCTCTTTAGGGTGCTGGAGAAGGACGATGCGGAAGTTTGGGCGAATGGGACGAATTTCGGAGCAAAGGCATACGCTCTCGGCGCGTAGGCAGCGAAGGCAGAGATTGCGAAAAAGGGGCTCAGCAGGAATCGGCACGGGCCCGAGGATGGCTTAGGGAGGGGATAAAAGTAAAGGTGGGGGATTTATAGCGTGGATTGTCTACAAAACTTAATAAAGTCATATACTTATATATTTAACGAATTTACACTTTCCAATATTAATGCAGTGAGTTAAACACTCAAGATGAATTTTAATCATCCCACTTTTTCGAGTGTCTGTTTAGCCTTAGTTCTGACTCTTTCAGGGTGTGGAAAAAAAGAAGAAAAAGTGAAGCGAGTTCCTACTCCTGCGGACCAACTTCTCCCCGCCGATCTAGCCGGGATTCGAAATTTAAAATCATCTGATATTATGGCGTTTGATAAAGATGCGTCAGGACTATTTTCTGAAATTTTCGGTGGGACATCTTCCGATGCGGTCATGACTTATCTAAACACCCGTTTAAAGTATTTCGTCATGCCGACTGATCAGAATGTAGATTTGGAAGTGGCCGACACCGCTTCAGAAGCGAAGGTAGGCGCATCGAATATTGGACTTGCGATTTGGTTACAGGGATTAATTGAAGGAAAAAAATATAATTTCATTTATCACGGAGAAAGAGTTCCGGTGACGAGTAGTCGAATCGGGATTATGCTTTTCGGAGAAGGTTATACCGACGTAGACACTCTGAGTGATGGGACTCAATACGATCGTCCTTCGTTTATACGACAAGCGACATTAGTTCATGAAGCTCGGCACTCGGACTGCACGGGTGGAATATCTGAATCGGACCTAGAAGAAATTCGAAAAAATAAGTCTCTCAGCGATTTACCTAAAGACTTTAAAGCAAGAACCTGCGGACATCTCCACGTGATTTGTCCGGAGGGGCATCCTTACCATGGTTTAGCTGCGTGTGATTATGAATCTTGGGGTGCTTATGGGGTTGGTGCTGTATATCTAGCTCTTATGTCTGAAATATATAAAAATAAAGACGATGATGTTAATTATAGTGAAGCAATGGGCTCTTTTTGGGACTCTAAGGAGAGAAGACTCATCGCAACCGAGGGTAAGCCCAACATGACGAGTGAAGGAAAACGATCGTTGTGAAAAAGATCGTCGTTTCTGTAGTCGCACTCATTCTTTCAGTGAGTGTTTACTATTTTCTTGGAATGGAGCGAGTGAGTGAAGATGCTCGAGAAAAACAAGATTCCTCAAGCGTCATACCCACGCAGACAGCTCCCACTCCATCGGCAGAAAAATCG
>JBGSHQ010000033.1:0-4485 GCA_041752095.1 Bdellovibrionia bacterium | reverse complement strand
AAGCACATCGAAGGGCTTATTTTATTCGCTCTCTGGTTACTTGCCGCCATACTCCCAGCGCTTCGCGTTTATTCCCTCGCATTTCCTGATTCACGCACAACTCGGTCCCTTTCAAAATGGTCGCGGTTTGCGCTTGCTCCGATACTCGCTATCGGCGCGATCACTTTATTCCATTTTTCATCCAATGATTTTGCTTTCCAAATGTACCGCGAAAGTAAACTCGCAAACGGAGGCTGCGGCATGGTCATCATGGTTGCAGGCGCCATTCACGCAGGTTTTCTTTACTCCTGGCTAAGAGCGGGAGCTGTGACTCGTATAAAAGAAGCAGGCGCCTGGGCGGCGCTTTCGACTGGGGCTTTCACTTCTTTCATTATCCAGTTCGCGTGTGCGAACGAACACCCGATCCATGTTCTTCTCTGGCACTTTACCCCTCTCGCTCTCTTAACTTCTTTATCGGTGGTCACGGCTCGTAAACTTCTCAGGTGGTAACACCCATGAAAAATACGAATCTAAAAATAGCGGTGATCGGGAGTGGGATCGCTGGAATGACGGCGACACACTTACTCTCCCGTAAAAACACCGTCCACCTTTTCGAGGCAGGCGAGACACTCGGTGGTCATACCGCCACTAAAGATGTCATTACGGCCTCAGGACGCTACGCGGTCGATACTGGGTTTATCGTTTTTAACGACTGGACTTATCCTAACTTTATTAGGCTCATGCGCGCGCTCGGCGTTAAATGGAAAGACACAGAGATGAGTTTCTCTGTGAAGAATGCGAAAAACGGTCTCGAATATAATGGTGCAAGCTTCGCGCACCTCTTCGCACAGAAACGAAATCTTTTTCGTCCGTCATTTTACCGGATGCTTCTTGAGATCGTTCGCTTTAACCGCGAGTCTATTAATCTTCTCGATACTCCAGACGACCACACCTCTCTTTCGGATTATTTAGCGAAAAATCGATATTCGAGTGATTTTGCTGAGAACTATATTCTCGCCATGGGAGCCGCCGTCTGGTCAGCAAGCATGGAACAGATGCGAGCATTCCCTGCACAGTTTTTTGTACGATTTTTTAAAAACCACGGAATGCTCTCCGTAAATGATCGCCCTGTTTGGAAAGTGATCGAGGGAGGGTCGCGTTCCTATATCGCGCCCTTAACGGCGTGTCTGGGTGACCGAATTCATCTTAAATCACCTGTCCTGGGAGTGACTCGGAGTCCGAGCGGGGTCAGAATTGAAATCGGTGGAGCCACGCCACGCACTGAAGAATTCGATCAGGTCGTGTTTGCTTGTCATAGCGATAAGGTTAAGAAAATTCTAAAAGACCCGTCACCTCTCGAGCGCGAAATTCTTGCCCCTCTCGATTACCAGCCAAACGAAGTGATCCTCCATACGGATGAATCCGTGCTCCCCACCATTAGTAAAACCTGGGCCGCGTGGAATTATTTCGTCCCGAAGACGGAAGGAAACCGAGTGGCGGTGACCTACCACATGAATCTACTTCAGGGCATTCAGTCTCCTGAAAGTTTTCTCGTGAGTCTAAACCTCGGACACCAGATTAATCCCGTAACGATTTTAGGAAAATGGACCTACGACCATCCAAAATTTACGGTCGAAGCTGTAAAATCGCAGAAACGCTGGGGTGAAATTAATAGTCTAGAATCCCGTACCCATTTTTGTGGTGCTTACTGGGCTTATGGTTTCCACGAAGACGGAGTAAACTCAGGCCTCCGAGTGGCTTCGACCTTCGGAGAAAAGCTATGAAGGTCGAGAGTAAGATCTTTCACGGACGAGTTCGTCACAGAAGATTCACTCCTAAGTTTCGGGAATTTTCGCATTCCGTTTGTTATTTTTATTTAGATACGTCAGAGATCGATACCCTCTTTAATAAACCCGGCCTCTTCTCCACGCGTGGCCCTTCCTTATTCGGATTTCGCCGCCGGGCTTATCTCGGACCGACTGACTTGCCACTCGATGAAGCGGTAAGAAGAAAAGTAAGTGAGCGAATCGGCTACCGCCCGGAAGGTCCGATCCGAGTCTTAAGTCAGATCGCTTATCTCGAGTTCGCTTTTAACCCTGCCACTTTTTATTACTGCTACTCCCGTGACGGAAAAAATTTAGAAGCCATCATTACCGAGATCACGAATACCCCCTGGGATGAGCGCTACGCCTATGTGATGGACTGTCGAAACGCGGGTGTTGCGAACCGAATAGAATCCACTTTTGAAAAAGTTTTTCACGTGTCTCCATTTTTACCTATGGACCTTCGCTATGATTGGAAATTTTCTTCACCAGGAGAAAAATTAGCGATTCACATGGTGGACTTACCCCCAGCCGGCACACCAGACCCATCCCCCGTATTCGACGCGACATTGACGCTCGAAGCCCGGGAATGGAACCTTAAGAATCTCCTATGGGGGTTAGCCGCCCAACCCCTCATGACGTTTAAAACGCTACTCTGGATCTATGTCCATGCTGGGATCCTCTATATGAAGCGCCATAAAGTATTTACACATCCAGCGAAACTTGCAGAGGCCCACCCCCGTAGTACTCATCAAGAAAACAAGCGAGGATAAAACTTATGAGATCGGTAAAAAGCTTAGTCGAAATCCCAAAACCCACTCGTTTTCTCTCGATGAAAACGCTCGATGGGATTTGTCGAAAAATGCTTTTTGATAAGCTTTTAACAATTAAAGAGGGCTCGATCGAAATGATTGGACCGAGCGGTGATAGTCACCTTTTTGGTGAACCAAACGCTCCCACCCACCACCGAGCGATCGTGAATATTAGAAAACAACGTGCTTACTCACGCATCGCACTGGGTGGAAGTGTCGGAACTGGAGAAAGCTATGTCGATGGAGACTGGGATAGCCCGACACTTGTCGCTCTCGTCCGAGTTTTCGTTTTAAATCGTGAAGTTTTAAATGCACTCGATAGCGGTTCAGGTAAAATTTTCGAACCTCTTCAAAAATTTCTTCACTTCCTACGAGCAAATGGTGAGAGCCAGGCTCGAAAGAATATTAAAGCGCACTACGATTTAGGAAATGATTTTTTCTCTCTCTTTTTAGACGAAAGCTGGATGTACAGTTCAGGCTACTTTAATACTCCTGAGTCGACGCTTTCAGAAGCTCAGTTCGAGAAGAATGATCGTCTTTGTCGGAGACTTAAACTGAATTCTTCTCATCACCTTCTCGAGATCGGAACGGGCTGGGGCGGGTTTGCTGTCCACGCAGCTAAAAACTACGGGTGCCATGTTACGACGACGACTATTTCGAAAGCCCAGTATGATTTTGCGGCTGCGAGAATTAAAAAGGAAAATCTAGAAGATAAAATCACCCTGGTCTTTAAAGACTACCGAACGCTTGAAGGCCAGTATGACCGACTCGTTTCGATTGAGATGATTGAAGCGGTAGGAGTAAAGTTTTTAGATACCTATTTTGAAAAGTGCGCATCCTTATTGAAACCCGACGGAGTCATGGCACTCCAGGCAATTCTGATCCAGGATCAGTTTTTCGAACAAGCTGCTCGTTCGGTGGATTTTATCCAAACCCACATCTTCCCAGGATCTGCGATCCCATCAGTGGCACGAATTTCGGAGTCGATTAAAGATTTTACCGATATGCGGCTTGAACATTTCGAGGATTTCGGAGGGCACTACGCACGCACGATCAATGAGTGGGCAAAAAATCTGGCAAGGCACGAAGACCATATCACACGCATGGGATATCCTGAATCTTTAAAAAGGCTTTGGAATTATTACTTCGCTTACTGTGAAGGTGGGTTTCTTGAGAAACAAATCAGCGTCGGCCACTTCTTTTTCACTAAACCTCGTTTCCGTGGAGCACTCTCATGAGTTCACTCACAGGATCATTCATCGACTTCGCAGAACGCGGTCTCGTTCCTGATTTTATATTACGCGCTGGGATTCGAAAGCTTTGCTCAGATCGATTGAAAGAACTCTCAGGGCAGCGAATCGAGGATTACGTGGAGACCCTTAAACGCTCTCCCATCGCTGTTCATACGAAAGAAGCAAACGAACAGCACTATGAAGTTCCGACCGAGTTTTACCTACTCACCTTAGGAAAGAACTTAAAGTACTCATCCGCCTATTTTTCTTCCAAAAACACTGAACTCGGAAAAGCTGAAGATACTGCACTTACGGAAACCATGAACCGAGCTGAACTTGAAAATGGGATGCGAGTCCTCGAACTCGGCTGTGGCTGGGGATCCCTCACGCTCGCTATTGCGAGAAAGTATTCCGGCATCCGAATCACTGGCGTTTCGAATTCGAAAACACAGCGCGAATTTATTCTTGATAAGGCTAAGCGAGAAGGTCTTACAAATGTCGAAATCGTCACTCGTAACGTAGCCGAAGGGCTTGGATTCGAAAAAGAGACGTTTCATCGTGTCGTGTCGGTCGAGATGTTCGAGCACATGAAGAATTATGAACTCCTCCTTCAGAATATCAGCGAAGTTTTAAAGCCAG
>JBGSHQ010000032.1:0-6211 GCA_041752095.1 Bdellovibrionia bacterium | reverse complement strand
GCGATACATTTGGGAGAGGCTTTATTAAAGCACACCACAGGAGTCATGAGTTCAATTCTCCTGGGCGTTTTGCTCGCTGGAACGCCTGTTTTTGCAACTTTTTTTGGACTCCCGCTTGATGTACGGCATGTGACCTTAACGATGGGCACACTTACGTTTGCTTACTTATCTGTCCATACTGTCCAGGGTTTAGCTCTTTCACTTGCTTCAGTGGGTGTGATTGGACTGCTCAACTTCGGCGTGAGTTTTACCCTCGCCATTTTAACAGCACTCCGCGCACGCAATGCTGACTTAAAACGCGCTCGTGTCCTTTTCAGGAGTAGTCGCCGCGCTTTTTTTCACCATCCTTGGACTTTCTTTATCCCACCTCGAGGCGAGGAATGATTGAACCCCTGCTGGAACGAACCCGAAACCGAATTTCGGCACGTCTAGAAGCTAAGCCCCCGAGCGTAAGGCGCTGGTGGGTACTCTGGACGGTGATGCTTGGAACGCTAGTCGCGCTCCTCGATGCGACGATCGTGAATGTCAGTGTTCCTGCGATCATGAACGATTTTAAGGTGGGAGTTGCGGGCATTCAGTGGGTGATCTCAGCCTACATGATCGCTTTTGCTGTTCTCATGCCACTGACGGGATGGCTTCGTGAACAGATCGGGAGCCGAAATCTTTATTTGGCCTGTCTCAGTATTTTTACCTTAGGGTCACTTCTCTGTGGGCTCGCTTGGAATCTTGAGAGTTTAATCGTCTTTCGAGTGATCCAAGCACTGGGTGGAGGGGCGATGACCCCTATCGCGATGTCGATCCTTTCTGACACTTTTCCAGCACACGAGAAGGGGAAAGCCTTAGGAGTCTGGGGTGCAGGGGTTTTACTCGGCCCTATTTTTGGGCCGCCTTTAGGCGGGTTTTTAACAGAATTTTCGGGATGGCGATCTATTTTCCTCGTGAATATTCCTCTCGGAGTTATTGGAATTGGAGCCGCGTATTTTATTTTGCGTCGTGAAAAAACACCTACGAAAATTCAATGGAAGAAGTTTGATTTTATCGGATACACGCTGCTTTCAGGTTTTCTGATTTCACTTCTCTATGGAGCATCCACAGTAGAACAGGGAGGGCTTGCGACTCGAACCGTATTCCTCTGTGGTGTGCTCTCGATACTTTTTTTAGCCAGTTTTTTAGTTTCCGAACTACGGTCGAAGAATCAGGTTCTTGATTTTTCTCTCTTTCGCTCGAAGACATTTGCCATCAGCATGGCGATAACGGTAGTCCGCTCATTCGCTCTTTATGGCGGGCAGTTTTTGTTGCCTCTTTTCCTTTCTAGGGTACAGGGCTACACAGAATACCAAATCGGATTAGCGATTCTTCCTGGCGCTCTGCTGATCGGGATCCTTTTTCCATTCTCAGGTCGCTACTCAGATCGTTTCGGAGCTAAGCCTTTCATTATTTCTGGATTAGTCATTCTCATCGGTTTCTTTTTTATGATGAGCCGAGTTTCTTCGATCAGCACAGTTTGGGATCTCCAAATCCCCATTCTCATTCGAGGGATTGGCCTGGGAATTCTTGTGACTCCATTAACTTCTTTGTCACTTGGTGCGGTTCCAGTTAACCGATCCGCGAATGCCAGCGTCCTTCTTAACCTAGCACAGCAACTGGGGGGGAGTTTGGGTATTGCCACATTAGGAAGCGTTCTAGAGCTCCAATCCCACCTTTACATCAATCAAGGGTTGTCAGAGACTGCCTCGCAAGTGATTAGTTTTCAGGATGCATTTCGGCTTGGAGTTTTAGTCTGTGCTTTAGCATGGGTGCTCTCATTCGCTTTACCACGTCGCTTCGAAGGGAATCAGCATGGCACGGCTTAAAATTTTACATCGGGATCGGGACTTGCTCGTTATTCATAAGCCGAGTGGAATGAAAACTTATCGTGATTCTGCCAAGGATAAGGAACTCTCGGCGTATGATGTATTAAAAAAGCAATTTGCTGAATCACAGATTTACCCCGTACATCGACTTGACCGGGGTACGGACGGTTTACTCATTTTTGCTTTAAAACCCGTAGTCGCGAATCTTCTTCAGAAGGCGTTTCGTGAAGAAAAAGTAACGAAAACCTACTGGGCTTTAGTCTGGGGTGATCCTCCTGTTCGAGGTGAATGGAAAGCCTCACTCAAGGCAAATGAAGGCCATAAAGATTCTTTCAAGGACGGGGAAAGCTCGAAGGGAACCCAAACCGCACTGACTAAATTTAGAACCTTAGGGCGCTTTGAGACGGAAGGGACTGAATCAGAGTCGGGCAAAAAGTTTTCTTGGATTGAATGTATTCCCAAAACAGGTCGGTTTCACCAGATTCGTAGACATGCCGAAGGCGCTGGTTTTCCACTGATTGGCGATTCTGAATACTCAACTCCTGAGCAGATGAAAAATTCCAAAGAATTTAAAATGAACCGCATTGCACTCTCTGCAGTTCGAATTGAGTTCATGCATCCGACTCTTCGAAAGCCGGTGCTAATCGAAACGAATCCAGAGACAACGCTCGGGAAGATTTTTAAGTCTCTAGAATCCAGCGTTTAATCAGCGAATTAAAGTCATCCATGCGGAGTGGTTTAGAGACATGTTCGTCGGCTCCAGCGCTAATGCTACTCGTAACATCATCTGGGAATGTGTTCGCAGAAAGAATAATGATCGGACACCGAGGAGTCTTCTTTTCGTTTTGAAGATTTTTTAGTGTAAGTGTTGCATCGAGTCCGTTCATTACAGGCATTTGCATGTCCATGATGATGAGATTAAAATCCGTTTTTTTGGCTAACTCAATCGCTTCTAAGCCCGAATTCGCAAAGTAGGGTTCAAACTCTGTAAATTTTCTCGAGTAAGCTTGCATGAGGAGTTGATTATCTTCATCGTCATCGACAAAAAGAATTTTTTTATTCGCATTCTTTCCTGAATTATTAAAAACAGGATTCATAGTGTTTTTTGGAGCTTCGAAGCTATTCGGAAATTTATTCGTGTAAACTTCCTTCCATTTTAAACGGGTTTGGATGGGAAGATGAATATAAAAAGTTGTGCCACTGCCCACTTCTGACTCAAGTTGAATGGTTCCGTGCATCAGTTCAATAATCTTTTTTGAAATAGCGAGACCCAAGCCCGTTCCTCCAAAATTACGAGATATCGTTGGATCCGCTTGATTAAAATCATTAAAGATAGTTGATCGTTGATCCTCAGGAATCCCAATACCTGTATCGATTACAGAGAAAATAAATAAATTTTCTTTGGAGTTCGGAGATTCAACTCTAAATGTAACACCGCCACTTTTTGTAAATTTAATGGCATTACCTATTAAATTTAAGATGGCCTGTCGCATTCGAACCGAGTCGCCTAGGAGTAAATAATTCGAGTCTGGCGTTTCGACGGTAAACTTGATGCCCTTTTTTTCTGCTTGGTACCGGAATAAGTTCTCAACATCTGAAATCAAAGTAAATAGTTCAAATTCATGGAGATCAATGAAAAGCATTCCGGATTCAAGCCGCGAAAAATCGAGAATATCATTTAGAATTCGATGCAAAGATTGGCCAGAGCGTTGAAGAATTAAAAGATAATTTTTTTCAGATTCGGTCACATCACTCTGCATCAGTACATCGATCATCCCAAGCATCGCATTAATCGGAGTCCGTATTTCATGACTCATTACGGAGAGAAATCGAGTTTTTGCTTGAGTGGCGTGTTCAGCGCGATCTCGTTGCATTTCGACTTCTTGAAAGGAGGCTTGGAGTCTTGAGTAAAGTAGATTTAACTGGTAGGCGATCTCAGCAATTTCTTTAGGACCATGGGGAGAAAGCCTGTGAAATTTCGAAGTTGGGTTTAAGTCCTCAAAGATATTACGATTCGTACTGATGTTTCTTGAGATGGTTGAAATGGCATCGAGAATTTCTCTGCCTTGTTTTGTTCGTGAGTAAAGAACGAAGCTAAAGAGTAATAAAGTGCAGAGTGTTAGTATTAAGGTTGATCGAATAACTGGGGTGTAGGCTTCAAGACGATCTTGGAAGGCGACCGCGTAGTAGGGTCTATCTTTCACTTTTTGTATGTTAATGAGGTAGGTTTTTCCATCGAGTCCTTTAAAAGTATTTCTCGATTTTTCAATATTAAATTGGGGGATGTTATTCGTTGTGATTTCAAAATTAGGACCCAGTTCTGTATTTTTAAGATACTTGAAACTCAGTAATGGATAATCTTCTTGTAGAAAAGGTATAATCACTTTACCTGATAAATCTGTAAATAGGATACCGCCCGTTTTTCCGATTTTATAATTTTCTAGTATTTTTCCAAAACTTTGAGCAGTGAGATCCATGCCCGCAACGCCGAGTGGCTTTCCAGTTTTCAGATCTCTGCCAGCAGCCGTGAAAGAAATCATGATTTGCTTTAAGTAACTCGAATCATAGTAAAGGGGGGTGGTGAAGACTTCTTTCGAGTTTACCGCACCTGTGTACCATATATTATCAGGGCCCGTTTGATATGAAGGATCATAAGTAGCCATGAAATTAAATGTTGTCGGATTATTGAATTCTTCCTTTTCGTAAAGGGTTGCATTTTTTTTAAGTAGATATCCAAAGCTCTTACTTCCAGAGATCTTCTGAGCGGTATCAGGCTCAAACGCGAAATAGAGATCTAAAAAGTGTTTATGTTTTTTTAAAATTTCGTTCCCATAGGCTTGAACCCATTTTCGTCTGAGTGAGTCTCCATTTGAAATGAAAAGAGGGATTGAGTTTGCAAGATTTTGGACCTGGTCTTCGACTTCGATAAATAAGTCTTGAATATTTTTCGTCGCTTTGTCGGTTTTTGTAATAAAAATGTTTTCAATTTCATTCGATTTGATTTGGTAGAATAAGACTAAGTTAAAAATAGGGAGTGCCATCGCCACTGTTAATACGATTATATTCGTTCGCGTGAGGCTAGCTTTAATGGATTGGCTGCGATTGAATATGCGAGATAATGGGCTCATGATGGTAGGATTAGGATAGACGATCTCTGTTGAGAGTGAAAGTGAGACCCTTGGAAAAGTCAGATCAGAAAGCATCATCCCTGAAGGTTCGATTAGCCTATGGAGCAGTTCTGGTTGCAGGAGCCGCTTGGGGGGTGAGTTTTTTGGCACCCCATGTGCTGGTTGATTCTGATGCAACCACGATTTCGCTCTATCGATTTTTGTTTTTTGCCCTTTTTTCTGTTTTTTCGCTTTTTTATCGAAGAAATCATTTACCGAAAATTGAAGTTATCGATTTAGGTCGGGCGACCCTTTATTCTCTTTTGGGGTATAGCTTTTACTATTTTTTACTCTCTTTCAGCGTAAAAAATGCGGGCGCTCCCTTTGCGACGCTCATGATTGGATTATTGCCGGTCACGATATTGCTGTTTGCTATTCCACGGTTTGAGTTCCGCCATCTTTTTTTGCCCCTCATGCTCGTGCTCTCGGGCATTCTTTTTATTGCTTGTGAGTCTTACTCAGGGCCCGGGATTTTTGATGTCTCTCCTTTAGGTAGAGTTTTAGGAATGCTATCCGCGCTTGCAGCCCTCGGGTGTTGGACGATTTTTTCGATCCAAAACTCTAAATTTATCCAGTTAAAGACGGAGTGGTCGCCTTTAGACTGGTCGAGTTTTATAGGATTTTTTTCGGGCGTTACTGCGATAATCTTATTTATCTGTAGTCATGGATTGAGTGCTTTAACGGTGTTTTGTGAAAACTTTACGACTCCGGTACTTCTTTGGACTTTTTTTATGGGCGTGGTCGGTGCATGGGGAGCAACGGGATTATGGAACTATGCGAGTCGCATTCTTCCTGCTGCGACAGTGGGTCAACTTTTAGTTTTCGAATCGATTTTTGGGCTCCTATTTACCTTTATTTACGATAAAAGAATGCCAACTCTGTTTGAATCTCTGGCGATTCTTTTTCTGATGAGCGGCGCCTTTTTAGGTGTGCGTGCGATAAATCGAATAATGATCTCGGTGGAGAGGGATCGTCACTGATCCAAGCCACGGATTTTCTTTTTCGATTAAATCACGCACTCTTCGTCCTCTTCCAATCACGATAATGGGCTGAGTTTGAGAGAGGATACGTAACTTCTCTATCGCTGATCGAACGGCACGTTCGTTGCCGAAATCATAGATAAAGTAAATTTCACCTAAAGGAAGGGGGTCAACCTCACAGTTCCCAGTTTTAATCGACTCGGGGTTAATG
>JBGSHQ010000031.1:0-3186 GCA_041752095.1 Bdellovibrionia bacterium | reverse complement strand
TTTCCGGCCACGTCCGAATGATTCGCAGTGAGAGTGAGAGCGCCTACTGCGAGAGTGGTTAGGTTTAGATTTACTGTGTAAGCGAGGAGTGTACAGGTCGGGGTAGCAGAAATCGAAAGGGTTCCATCCGTGATCGAAAGCGGTACAGTTCGCCCGTTCTCCGAGCACGCTCCTGCGACCGTATAAGCCGCCATATTTCCAGCATTCACATAACCGTTATTCGACGGAGTGGTCACAGTAAGAGTCGGAATGCCCGTATCGAGAGTGACGGAGTTCGTGTCCACAGGGAGTGAAACGTTTCCAGCAGCATCGCGAATCCAGACAGTAAGGACTTTTGCGTTATTCGTTCCTGAGACCGTGACGCTCGCAGGAAGAGCACCCGTTTGCCAGGAGCATGCAGCGACGGAAGAGTTATTCTCGTTAATGCAATAGTCGACCGAGGCGCCGCTAGAAATAGCGCCGTAGGTGAGGTTATACGTCGTAGAATTCGTCGGGCTAGAATTCGAGATAGTAGCTGAAGCAAGGATAGAAGGTGTGTGGTCGATCGTAACCGAGTTCGAATCCACGCCTGCCGAAGTTCCGTAATTATTTTTTAGAAACGCTGTAAGCACAAGCGGACCATCGGCAGCCGAGTCCATGTAACTCGTAGGCAGAGCGCCCGAGAGCCAGACGCAGAGGTTTGGGTTTGTGAGATTTTCTAAGATACAGTACTGGGTGTAACCACCTACGGGCACACCCCATGCGAGAGTGAGCGGGCGATTCGACGTAGGCGAAGTGTCTGAGATCGTGAAAGAAGTGAGAACCGCAGGTACTCCCGAGTCTCCGAGAACGGTTTTTGTGAAATCCCGAAGACTATTAATTTTAGACCCACACGCTGAGAGCGCGACGAGACCCGCGAGTGTGATCACGCGAGTGAAATTTCGGGTGCTCATGAATGAGCGGTGGTGGAGTCGAGTCCTCAAAACGTACCTCGTTCGACTTCAGTTAAATCAGTATTACTACACCCTATTATCGGATGAATCGTGAGGGGGTACAATGTGTCACGAGTGACAGAGCGGATTTTTCGCTGACGCTTGGAAGTGGGTTATATTTGAGATAGAGGCGCAATTAACACTACGGTATAGTGATATCTGACTGATCTGTCGTTCCTTCGCCGTCAGTGAGAAGGACTCGAGTATTCGTACTGCCCGGTCCACCGCGAGCGCTGAAGCTTGCGGAGTGAGGGACGTAGAGTTTGGATTCGGGGTAAAGAGTTCCAATTCCTGAGAAAAGGCTTAAAATGTGGGTGAGGTCACCGCCACTCGCAGTAAAAGTCTGAGTCGTTACAAATGAGTAGAGTTCGCTCGTTCGCACAGCTCCGCTAATGCTCGGAATAATTACCCGGCCATCATCGAGTAGCACTGCTTGGTTATTCGTTGAGATGAGTTCTGAAGTGTTCGATCCTGTGAGTGCAGTAATCGATGTCCAGGTGTTTCCCGAGATACTATAACGATGAACGAGATTCGTCGGTGTTCCGCTGGCGACGCTATTTAAAGTTCCACCGAACACATAAATATAGCCATCGTTCGAAACGAAGTAGCCCGATGACCACCGGGGTGAAGGCATTACAGTTCGTGACGTCCAAGTCGCAGTCGTAACATCATAATACTCGTTCGTGTTCGTTACAGATCCACCTGTGTAGGTGAAGCCACCAATGAGGTAGACACGCTCACTCGCACCTGTTCCTGTATGAATATAGGTCCCACCTGCATGCGCGTCTGAACTACTTGTCGTCGCTGTCCATGTGTTTAGTGTTGGGTCATAGAGTTCAGCAGTATCTGTAACGTTTCCACCATCAAAACCATTCGCGGCAAATACCTTTCCATTATTTAAAAGGAAGAGCGCATGATTTCCGCGGTTTTCATTCATGGTGCCTGCTGCTGACCAGAGACCCGTAGAAATCGTATATTTCTGGGCGTTGGGAAAATAGGTGCCCCCAGTAGTATTTCCATTATTGCCGCCTGCGAGTAAAACAGTGAGCCCATCTGAAAGTAGAACCATTTTATGAAGGCGTCTAGCGTTTGTGAAACTGCCGGTTGTACTCCATGTGCGAGTGGTTGGATTATAGAGTTCTGCAGTGTTGGTTACGGCAGTTCCATTATCAGTACGTCCACCGGCTACAAGCACCTCTCCTGAAGGTAAAAGAACCATGCTGAAATTCTGTCGAGCAGTAGCCATCTTACCCACGGTGTCCCAGTTTCCATTTGCAGGATTGAAAAGAAAACAATCTCTTAGAACTGCAGCTGCAAGTGTGGAATAGCCTCCGCAGCGAAGGACTTTACCGTCGCTCAGTTTAATTGCTGCATATGCATCAGACTGGAGGAGGAAGTGACCTGTTTCAGCCCAGGATCCTGGGGAGCCTGTCGTATAAAGATAATTTTTCGGAATTGTTTCTAACCATCCCGATTCTGTTCCACCTGCTGCGAGGACCTTGCCTGTAGAAAGGAGTGCAGCAATTAAATGGCCTTTAAAAATGGGCATGACCGCTTTTGCAGTCCATGTATTAGCGGAGACATCGTATTCTTCAACTGTAGTTGCGTGATTTGCAGTCGTTGTTGCTCCCGCTACACGTAAAAATTTATCGCCACCCATGGAAAGAACTTGGGGTGAACCAACCGCAGTGCTCATCGCTGCGCGAGCGCTCCATACTTCAGTGTCGAGACGAAGCTGATCAACAGCAGAAGTGGGTGTCATGGAGGTTCCAACGCCGCCACCGAAAAGAACGACGACGTCGTAAGCAAAACCGGTTGCGGCAGCGGGAACGAGTTTTGCTGCTCCGTTTGTGTGGAAGGATGCCATAGATGTAGCACCATCTGTCCAGGTGTTTGCGACTGGATCATAAATTCCATATGTTTTTACTTCTGCTCCGTCCATCCCAGCGCCCACGAATATTTTACCATCCGTTAGCTTAACGATCGCTGCATCTGAGCGTACATCGGTCATTGAAACAGCGGATGTCCAGGTATCGTTCGATGGGTTATAGAGATAAATCGTCGCGCGAGTCGTGGCAGCATCTTTTTTTCCACCGATCACGGCTACTCGTTCAGTGCCATCTGATACGTTTACTGTGATTGCTTTGAAACGGTACCGATCCTCAGGCATGTCTTTTCTTTTAGACCACCGACCATTGGTCGGATCGTAAATTTC
>JBGSHQ010000030.1:0-2936 GCA_041752095.1 Bdellovibrionia bacterium | reverse complement strand
GGTGGAGCTCCTGCTCCAACGATTGCGTCGTTATTTCAGGCAAAAGCGGAGAAAGACGTAAACGGCACTATGGTCGGAGCGTTCGTCGCTGGACCCGATCAACCGTGGAACTCGCGTTGGGTTTTTGGTGCGGATAAACTTCCGCAACTCGAAAACATGAACGCTGCAACCGTTCCCGGAGGTAAGCCGAATCTTAATCTCGATCAGCTCAAGAAGCTCATCGCTGATGTGAAGGCTCAGGGAGGGGATGAATCGCAACTGAAACAAGCGGCAGAATCAACGTTGCAGGAATTAGATACTTCTATTGCTGCTCTGGGTGGAGAACTTCAAAGCGTACGAACAGAAAAAACAGGAGTGAGCCCAAAAGGCCAGATGAACTCTCTCGGTGGAGCAGAATTTTTAGCTGCACTACAAGGAGTGAAGACGGCTCAAGCGGGCGAAGCCGGAGGTCAACTCGGTAACGAAGGAGGCAATGCCTCACAAAACGGGCTGGCGAGCGAGATGGGGATCGAAGGATTACCCGGAGCTAAAAGTGGAACTGCTTTAAAAGCAGGAAAGCTAGCAGCGAATGCTAAACCTGAGCTTCAAGTTATCCCCGGTGGACTTTCGTCTGGGGCTATTTCTTCTGAAGGAAGTCTAAAGTCGATCAAAGATGAATCTAAGCTTACAGCAACAGATTCATTCTTAGGTGCTGCCCCGATGGCAGCCGTTCGACATTCTGACCAGGGAGCAGGGATGAATCCTCCAGTGCTTACGGGACATGTCGTTCCTGGAGCAATGCAGAGGGATCGACTCACGAGTGAATCTGTTCGGAACATGGCTAACAGCATGGCTAACCTAACTCCTGCTGGGGGTGGTGAAATGCGAATCAAGTTGAATCCGGGTAATCTCGGTGAACTCATGATTCGAGTTTCCACAAACGGTAAGGACGTTGGGCTTAAGGTGCATGCATCTGATGCCGGTGCTAAAAAAGTGATCGAAGAGAGTTTAGGCGCTCTTCGTGATTCTTTGGCTAGCCAAAGCTTAGCACTCGGACGAGTGGATGTGAGCATTATCACGAAGGACAGCGCTGCTACCGACACGGGTACAAACTCTCAAAACTCCCAGCATCAGCAGGGGGCCGCGACAGCTTTTGATGCTCAAGCCGGAATGCAAAATCGGTCGAATGAAAGATTCTACGGAAGAGAGGAAAACTCAAATCCAGGAATTGAACGTTCAACCGATCGTGTGGCAGCAAGCCGAGTAGCATCCTTAGCTGCACAAGCTGCTTCGCCGCGTTCGACGAGTTCGACACGACTTGATGTAATGGCTTAAATGAAATTTTTCGGGTGCTGCTCGAAATGTTTTTGAATCGGGAAGAGGAGACATCGTGCTCCTCTTCCCCATCCTGAAAAGGAAAAGGTATGCAAGGTATTAGCGGAACAACGACTAAAGGTGCAAAGGCTTTACAGAGCCAGCCCCTGCAAGCAAACGAGGTTGAAACCCCAGGTTCCGCTGGTGGTGTCCTTGCGAATACCAAGGATGCAAAATCCGCATCTACTGAAGCAAAATTTGGCGACCTCTGGAAAAATATCGAAGCGAAATACGGCGCTAAAACAGAAAAGCCCCGCGAAATTAAGAAAACTCTAGGTAAGGATGATTTTCTAAAGATCATGATTACCCAGATGAAAAATCAAGATCCAACCAGCCCATTTAAAGCTGAAGAGATGGCAACGCAAATGGCTCAGTTTGCTAGCGTCGAACAGCTTCAGAATTTAAATAATTCGGTCAGTAAAATGGCAAACGGTGGTCAACCCTTAGAGCGCCTTGCAATGACGAACCTCATTGGTAAAACGGTCACGATCGACAGAGAACGTTTTTCGCATACCGATAATGATGCAAGTACCCTTGGGTTTAGTCTTTCTCGAGACGCAAAATCGACAAAAATTAAAATCATCAGCGAACAAGGTGAAACGATTCTTGAAAAAGATATCGGACCGATGCAGGCGGGTGAGCAGTCGTTTGTTTGGGATGGAGCGAAGACTAACGGAATGCCGACAAAGCCAGGAAATTTTATTTATAAGATCGACGCGGAAGACGTAGGCGGTAGACCGATAGCTATGAATTCTCGGGGTCAGTCTAAAGTAGTTGGGGTCGCATTTGATGGTCCAGAAGGATCTTTATTAGTGGGTGATGCAAACTCCCCTCAGAAAATTACAATGAGAAATGTCATTCGAATTGATGTTTCGAATGCAGGAGAAACGAACGGTATTCCGGGAGCGCGTTCGATGTCTTCAGCTCTTCAAGCCCAAGGTATAGGAGCGCCGACACTTCCTAAGGAGCCTTCACCTCAAGGGCAAACTCAGGGATTTGATTTGAATCATCTCTCTGGTGGACAAGTGGATTCGAAGAAGGCGCTCGATGCGTATGGAGCGGCAACTCTCGCAGCGGGGAAAAATTCGCCCACTTCGATATTAGAAAATAATGAAAAATCAGCTGAAAAAGGCTTCCCAAGTGGCTTTTCTTCAGGTGATAATGAAAGTGAGTAGAACCTAGGCGATGAGCCTGGGGCGAGAGAAATCTCGTTTGATCTTGAAAACCGAATCAGATGAAAGGATAGGGCCATATGGCAGATCGTCCGTTTCTCTATCCAAACGTAACTTCTGTTCCCGGTACGAATCGCCTTGAAAGCGAGCGGATCGAGAAAAAGAAGCCGGATGGAGTTAAGAGCGATTTCGATCATGTCTTCGATAAAACGATGGATCAGGCACTCGATGAAACGAGAAACCTGAATATTGGTGAATTAAAATCGAAGCCATCTACGCTGGAAAAAACCGGTGGTCTCGTAAGAGATCTCGGAGCGATTAAACAACCCCTTAAATTTTCGACGCATGCGTCGCAAAGGTTGTCTGAGCGTAAGATTCAGCTGGATGCTGCAACATTATCGAAAGTTACGG
>JBGSHQ010000029.1:0-7967 GCA_041752095.1 Bdellovibrionia bacterium | reverse complement strand
GTGGCGAATCAGTGGCCCCTCATACGATGCAGATCGGAATTAAACTTTTATGAAGCGGTTTAAAATTGCATTACTAGGGCTATTTCTTCTTTCGAGTCTGATGGGTCCGGCTCACGCGGATTCCGATCTTAACTTTAATGATGAATTCACCTTCAACGAACTGACATTTCAAGATGACGTTATAAATGCACCCGCACCTCTTTCTAAAGGCTGCATCGCTGCCTATGAAAAACGAGAAAAAAAACTGAAAAAAAATTCCATTATTCTTCCTCTCCTCGTTATTCCCGCTATGGCGGTAACTTCTTTGGGTGGAATGCAAATAGGAGCTTTGGTAACGATGGGAGGAGAGTCGGCAACTCCGACTATTTTAGCTTCATCGATGGGATTCGCTCTCGGCTTTTATATCACCCCCATTATCGCTGCGGGTGTTGAAACTGTTCAGGTCATTAAATATTTCGATGTTCGACGAATGATCGGACTCATCCGCGAAGCGGAAGCGACACCTCCTCAGCTCAATGGACCACATACAAGTCGGATGCGACGTAAGTTAGAGTCGTGGGGAGTATTAATGTCCGCTGAAAACCTGCATGCAAAAGTCATTGCTCGGAATGAGAGCGGCGAATTATGCGACGGAAGTTTGACGGATCAGATGAATGCAAAAAAAGAAAAAAAGAAATTGGTCGGCTTTCATCAATTCGTGAAGATCCTTGCTCACAGTAGTTCTCAGCTGAAGCGTGAGGATGAAAAACAGATATTCATGCAAGCTAAAACCAACTAAAAGAAACAGGGTTAGTGCCTTCTTTTTTTGTATTTCTTTGTCGGCTTTTTAAAACTCCATCGGTACAGTTACTGAACAAGGATACGCTTCCTTAATAAGTAACCACTTAAGACGTTGAGTCTGAAAGGCATACCGATATGAAATTATTTACTGCTGCTCTAGCAACCACTTTCCTTCTTTCTTCTGCAATCGCTTTCGCAGGACCAACTCCTGCTAAGTCGTTCCACTGCGTGGACACCGGTACAAATGGAGCTTTCCTCGCTTTCGATATCGCTTCGACGGCGAAGTTTTTCGAAGAACGTGGATCCCAGGATACAACTTGGATTGATGTTAATTTTAACTTCGCTGGAAAGACGATCGGAACCTCACTTTTCCAACCTTGGGTTAGCCAAATGGGAACGAACGCGAGCAAAGGTGATAAAGTTGATTTTTATCAGGCTTCTCAGCCAAAAGGATTTAAGTGGTCATGTAACTGGAAAAAGTGCCCAATCCAAGGTGTGAAGTTTAATGTGGTTTCTCTTGCAGATCACTCGGCTACTGGATCGGTTGCTTTCACGCACTCTCCTAATGAAAACGCAGGATTCACGATCGAGCACAACTACGCAGTTAGCTGCTCTTACTAAGAGTTTAAGTTAACAAAAACTTAAAGGCCCACCGAATAACTTCGGTGGGCCTTTTTTTATATGCTTAATCCTAAAACTTAATCGAACTGGATAATGTCATCATCACGAACCATCGTTCCACGGTCCATAATTTCGATGCGAAGGAGTTCGCCGCCATCAACAGATCTCACAGTGAAGCGGTTCGGGTTTTCGAGGTCAAGGGTATGGATGTTAGTGGTGTTTCCGAAGATTGCATTTAAAATGGCAATAAATTTTTGGGAGTAAGTTGAAGTATCCATGCCTTCACGAACAACGATACCGTTTTGGAATGCTTCGCTCACAAGATTCTCTTTTCGTGTTCTTCCAAATATCGCGTTTCCAGCGTTGGAAAGTGCAAACTCTTTTAACGTTTCAGTCGTGATTGCGATCCGCTCCATGCTGGGGATACGAACGCAGAGATCGAGCGGATAAGAGTCTTCCATGAGTGGGTCAAGGGATCTGAGCATGCGTCCACGACCGAGCTCGAGTTTACATTTTGTCGGATCGATTCCATTTAATTCACGATAAACAAGAGTGCTTACGTTTAGCCATGGGGTTTTCTTCCATTTGCCATTTTCAGTTTTAATACTGAGTTTTGTTGCGAGTCGAGTTTGCAGTACGGATGCGTGGGATGAAATCGAACTGAGGGAGAGAAGGACAGGCAGGAGAAGCGAAAGGGTGTTTTTCATATTTTATACCTCTGAATCAGGGATTGAAAATCGCTTATGACACGCAGAGTCTAGGTCGGCAAGTCCAAAATATCTTTTCATAAAGACTCCAATGGTGCCCGGGACTGGACTCGAACCAGCATGCTGTTAGGCGCTCGCCCCTGAAACGAGTGTGTCTACCAATTCCACCACCCGGGCACATCAAGAGAAGAGAATACCGTTTAGCGAATGAATCTTTTCTAGTCACCTGTCTAATTCTTAGACAGTTTTGAATTTCATCCGAATGCCTGCCGAGGTGTAACTATATGTAATTAATAAGATTATTAATGCGTCAATTATGACACGTCTTGGCATAATTTAAGCACAAGCGGTACCGGACACTTAATTTAGGTCCACATGGAGAATTTTATGAAGTCGATGAAAATTTTTGGATTAGCTTTGGTAGGAACGATGAGTCTCGTGATGAGTGGATGTGGAAACGGAAACTCGAACCCACCGCCAGCCGCCCAGGGCCCAGGCTACCCGGGATATAATCCGAACCAACCGTGGAACCAGCAACAGATGAGTCAACCCTTTGTTTGCCAGGCTGGCGTGATTCAGCTTCGGAATGCTTTTGGTAGCCCACAGTGCTTTAACACTACAGTGCTTGCACAGGCTTGCGCTCAGGTAGGCGGAATGGTGTCGACTGATGGAGCAACCTGCCGAAAGGAGCGTCGTCTCCAAGGAGCAGTTTCAGGAAGGTTAAGACGGGTTTCAATCTTTCGTCGATCTAACGATAATTCGAGCTACAGCTCTTACGTTAATATTCCTGTTCAACTTTTTTCCGGAGAAAGTCTTAAGCTCGTCGGAAATGTAGATGCCGCTGAATGGAGCGCACAGCTTCTTCAAAACGGAATGGCTGTAGGATCTGCTTCGAGTGGATGGACGACTTCCGGTGATTCATTCAACAACTTTGCGATCACTGCAACTCCGATGGTGCAACAGCAGCAGGTTCCACAAGGACAAGTTCAGCCCAACCAATTCCCCAATCAGTTTCCGAACCAACAGTTTCCGAACCAACAGTTTCCGAACCAGCAGTTTCCGAACCAGCAGTTTCCGAACCAGCAGTTTCCAGGTGGTTACATGAATATGAATCAGGGAATGGTTCAGAATTATGTTCTCGAATTTATGGTCTCTGGCCAAGCTCAATACTCACTCAACCGCTCCGCAGTTTCTTGCGAAGATGGTCGAGGAAACAGCTATCCTTGCCTATAAGTTTCCGTTAACCTCATCCTAACGGATGAGAAAAAAAGAAACTCGCGGCAAACGCGCACCAGGTGAAGTTAAAGGTCCAGGAAAAGCTTCGCGAGATTCTCGCGAAGCTTTTGTCTTTAAAGACCGTTCAGGAAAGGCCCACACGATTCCGAATCGACTGGGAGATACCCCGGATGAGAAACAACCTAGCTCCTCAGATAGTCCTAAAAAGGGTGGCTACCCTCGAGGCGGTAAACCCAGTCACGGACCTAGAACTCCCCATTCAAGTAAAAACTCTGGCCCCGCTAAAATAGAAATCAGACCGGGTGGCCGCGCCGGGCAGGCTGTGAAGCTAGATGAAGAAGGCCCCCGTCGTGACCGAGGTCGGGGGAAAAAAACACCGACTCGCGGTAAGCGCGACTGGCAAGAAGAACCTCGTGGTGGACGTAATGATCGTCGTAAACCCAAATATAAAGAGGCCCGAGCGAATCGTACGAGTGATTATAAGTTGAAGGCTAGGATTGATAAAAATCGTAAGGGTTTTGCATTTCTTCAGTTTGAAAATCGAGAATACGAAGATGCCTTCTTAAATCCAAACGAAGCTGAACGTTTCTTTCACGGCGACCGAGTAGAGGCCGTTATTACCGAAGAAGGTGAAGTGGTCGAGATTCGAGTGATCGAACATCGATTCAGTGAACTCGTTGGAAGGTTTTATCCCACTGGGCGAAATGGAATGGTCGTCTACGAGCGGAAGAAGGCTCGAGAGGAACTCGCGGTCGTAGGGGATACGAAAAATGCAAAAACTCGTGAATGGGTTCGAGCAAAAGTTATTTTCTCCGAAGATGAATATGGACCTGTGACTTGTGAAATTATTGAAGTCTACGGTGAAGAACTACCCGCGCGCGCTGATATTCAGATGGTCGCTGCCGAATATAGTTTAATCGAAGAACATTCCGCAGAAGCCATCGAAGAAGCTGAGAGTTTTACGCTTGATTTAGAAGACCCCCACCGTGTCGATCTTCGGCATGTTCCCTTCATTACGATCGACGGTGAGACGGCGCGTGACTTCGATGATGCGGTTTTTGTCGAACGAAACCGAGAAGGGGGTTACACCCTCTGGGTCGCAATCGCCGATGTTTCGCATTACGTTCGTCCGGGAACCGCTCTCGACGAAGAAGCGCGATCGCGCGGCACTTCCGTTTATTTTCCTGAGCGCGCCTTTCACATGCTCCCGCGCGCACTCTCTGAAAACCTCTGCTCCCTTCGTCCCGATGGACCTCGTCTGACGATGACTTCGAAAATCGATTATGATCGTACGGGGAAAAAAATCCGGGTTGAGGTAATGAATTCCCTCATTCATAGCCGAAGGCGCGCGACCTATAACGAGATCCAGACAGAGGCTGATGCTAATGTCGGAAATTCGAAATGGGTTTTTCGCGACCACTATGATCTTTATGCCATTCTTCGTAAAAAAAGAAATGAACGAGGATCGATTGATTTCGACCTTCCTGAGGCTGAAGTTCGTGTCGAACCCACGGGCGAACCGATTTCAATCAAGAATCGTCCGAGGCTCGATGCGCATCGATTAATCGAAGAATTTATGATCGCAGCGAACGAATCGGTAACCGAGTGGGCACTTGATCGTGAGTGGCCGTTTGTCTACCGAGTTCATGAAGAACCATCACGGCAGGCGATGTTAAAATTTAAAGAACTCTGTACGCATTATGGAGTCGAAGTGGTTCTAGATAGCGATAATCTTGCCGATTCGTTAAACAAAATCGTGAAAGAGATCGAAGGCCATCCAGCCCAAACCCTTTTAAACATGGCGCTCCTAAGATCGATGGCCCAAGCCCAGTACCATTCGGCACATGGAGAACATTTTGGTTTAGCTTCGAAAGCATATACGCATTTTACTTCCCCCATTCGTCGGTATCCCGATCTCGTCGTACACCGAATGCTAAAGCTCGCACTCGAGCTCGAGCGGGAAAAACGAAAACTTGGTACTGAAGAGCGTGAGGCAATCGAGGTCGAGCTTGCTGAAATTACTGAACACTGTAGTTACCGTGAACGAATTGCATCCGACGCCGAACGTGAATCGATTAAGTTAAAGCAAACCCGCATTATGCTGAAAGAAGTAGGGAATGAATTTCCTGCTAAAGTCATCGGGATGATGGAGGCAGGTATGTTCGCTGGGATTGAGGATCCGTTTGTAGAAGGGTTTATCTCTCAGGAGTCGATGACAGAAGATGCTTATTCCTATAATGAAGACCGTCAGGCATTCGTCGGACGCCGTAGTAAGCACACCTATAAAATCGGAGATCCGCTACAAGTCAGGGTCGACCGAGTGGATCTTGACTTAAGGCGAATCGATCTTTCGATCGTCCAAAAACCATGAGATTCTAAAGCTACCGTATGCAGTTGCTTCGTCGCAGTCGACAATTAGGAATGGCCGTTAGAAATTCGCGACGTCTTCGTGAAATTCTAGGTGTGTTTGCGCGCCATGGTTTTACAGACGTTGCGGTAAGAATGAATCTTGAGCGATTTCTTCCAGGCCGGCTAAGTCGTGCACTGGAAGAAGCGAGTGATCGCCCCTCAGAAGAAAGACTGCGTCTCGCGTTTGAAAGACTTGGACCCACTTTCATTAAGCTTGGCCAAGTATTAGCGGCTCGGCCCGATTTAATTCCAGAAGACTTCGTGAATGAGTTAAAAAAACTACAAGACGACGTCGTCACTCTTCCCTATGAAACCGTTCGTGAAGTGATAGAGGCGGAACTTGGAAAACCTCTTTCTGAGTCATTTTCCTCCTTTGAGGAAAAACCGATTGCAGCAGCGAGTATCGCACAAGTGCACGGCGCTGTACTTCTCACGGGAGAGAGTGTCGTCGTTAAAGTTCAGCGACCCGGACTGAGTACTTTAATTAATCAAGACGGTGCTCTTCTGGAGATGTTAGCAAAACTTCTTGAGAACTATGTCCCCGAGTCACGGATTTTTGCCCCCACCTTAATCGTGGAGGAATTTTTCAGAACGTTAAAACTCGAACTCGATTTTAATATCGAAGCGAATAACGTAAATAAAATTGGTGAAAATTTAAAAGAGTTCGAAGACGTTCGAGTGCCTGTAGTTTATAGATCACATTCAACTAAAAAAATCCTTACTCTTGAACGATTTTTCGGAACACCAATGACAAATCTCGAAGAAGTGAGGCGCAAGGGGTTTGATTTAAAGCGCTTAAATTCAGTGGGTGCACGCGCTTTTTTTAAGACCGTAGTCAAAGATGGAATTTTTCATGGCGATCTTCATGGTGGAAATCTTTTTGTACTTGAAGATGGAAAGCTCGGGCTCATTGATTTTGGAATTGTGGGTCGACTCTCACGTAAATCTCGCCAACAACTTTCGTCCATGGTTCTCGCTATTCTTACCGAAGATTTTGAAGCCCTTTGTTATCAATATGCGGAACTCGGTTCCGCGGGTCCGACTGTGGACTTCGATGGTTTCCAGCGCGGTGTTCGGAATGCGCTTTCACCCTATTTAGGGATGCGCGCGAAGGATATTAATGTCGGCCAAGTACTGATCGAAGCGACTAAAATCGCAACACGACATGAAATCCGTGTTCCTGGGGAATGGATGATCGTATTTCGTGCGATGTTCACGGTCGAAGGATTAGGACGTGCGCTTGATCCTGAGTTTGACATGATGGTTCTTGGAAAAGAGCTGATGTCAGATCTCGTGAAAGACCAATATTCAGTCGAAGGATTTACAAAAGATGCGATGTGGGTCGCAAAAGACGTCATGGCTTTAGCCACCGTTTTACCCAGACAGATTCGATGGATGTTTCGAAAATTAAATGCGGATGGATACGCGATTGAAATTAAATCTCCACAGCTGGATGACCTAAACGAAACACTCGAAAAGAATAACAAAAAATTAAGTCTCTCGGTTCTTGCAGCAGGATTTGCGATTGCAGGTGCAATATCACTTCAGTCGCCTGAGACGATTCATCGGTTTAATGATTATCCTGTACCCGCGATTCTACTTTTCGGGCTTGCGTTTATCACTTGGTGGCGCGCTTAGACTAGAGTGATCCGCCTTGCTTCGTACGAATATTAACGCACTCGTCCTGAACCGACACGATTACGTCAATCGGCCGACAGCAGACTTCACAGTCATATACGAAAGCCTGATCTTCCCCTTCAGAGGGATCGACTAAAATAGAGAAATGTTCCCAGCAGTAAGGACATTGGATTTCGGATTCATCGAGTAGGGTCATAGGCGGTTTTTGCCGATTGTTCGATTCACTCCCAGATTAAACACTAATTAAAGAGGTAAAAATGAGAAAAATCATAGGCAGCTTACTTTTTTTAGTCGGTCTCGCATTTCTAGGTCTCGTTTACGTCGAACTCGTTCAATTTCCGCTCACATAAAATGATCCTAATCACGGGAGCCAGCAGCGGAATCGGTGAAGCCTCAGCGGAACGTTTCGCTCGTGATGGTGCCTCACTCATTTTATGGGGTAGAAGACTCGATCGCCTCGAATCAGTTAAGAAGAAGTGCCTTTCTCTCGGCGCAAAGTCAGTTCATCTTGCTCAGTTCGACGTTCGCGACCGAGATGCGATGATGAAAGAAATTTCTACAAACCAGAAACTCTAC
>JBGSHQ010000028.1:0-4670 GCA_041752095.1 Bdellovibrionia bacterium | reverse complement strand
GAAATAGATATCGGGGAGCTTGATAAACTCCCATTTTCGAAGAGCACTACAAATCAAATACCCAAGTCCGAGCCCACTCAGTGCCCCCACTCCGCCGATTAATATGCCTTCTGCTAGAAAAACAGCGCCAATATCTGAATTGCGTGCGCCCATCGCTTTCAGAATAGAAATCTCCCGCTTTTTTTCAAGCACCATCAGCGTCAGAGTCGTAATGATATTAAAGCTAGCGACAATAACGATGAAAACTAGACTAATAAACATTGCGAGGCGCTCTAATCTGAGCGAAGCAAAAAGGTGCGCATTTAAATCCATCCAGTCTTGAACTTCTAGATCTCCCTTCAGTTGAGAAAGTCTTTTTTTCATTTCTGATGCGGAATTAAAATCCTTAAGCACCACTTCCCATTGACTGACAACATCCGATTTTCTCAAAAAACTTCGCACCGAACTCATTTCTGAAAAAACCGTGTGCATTTCCTGCTCAGGAACTCCTGAGCGATAAATTCCTCCGACCATAAAGCGCTTAAGCCTCGGGATAGTCGAAAAAGGTCCATCCGTTTCAGTCGGCGATATAACAGTGACCAGCTCTCCCGGAATGACATCCAGATCGTCAGCAAGGGACTGCCCTAGATAAATTTTAGAAATCACACCGTCACCCAGATCAGGGTTTTTTAGAGGAGAATTTGCAGTCTCAACTAATATTTTCTCTAGCATTTCCTGTCGGCTTCTTTCGATCCCTTTTAAAACAACACCCGTCACTTTTCGCCCACCTCGAAGAATGGCTTCAGTTTGAAGAACCGGATTTACTGCAATGGTTTCGGCTGAATATTCACCTTTCAATTTTTTCCCAACTTCACTCTCACTGAAAAAAGAGGAACTCACCCGGCCTGAATCAATGCCCACTGCATCCGCACGTGGGGTGATGAGTAAATGCATCTCCTGATTCATGAGTCGTTTTTTCATCTCAACTTCGAAACCATCCATGACCGAGAGCACAACAATGAGAGCAGTGACTCCTAAAGCCACCCCCACCATGGAAATGAGAGTGATAAAACTTAAGAATTTACTGTTTTTCTTGGACTTCAAATATCGAAGCCCTACCCAAACCGTCCAAGGGCGCGAGACTAGGCTTCTGAATGTATCTCTTACTAAAGAATGACGAACGCCTTCACCGTCAGTCACGATGGAAAGTCGTTCCTTTTTCCGCCATCTGGATTAGCGTCGCAGAAGGCTCGTAGCGAATACCCATCTTCGAGTGATACTTCCGGAGTTTCTCTACGATCCCCTTCGCGCCGACCGAATCAGCATATCGCAGGAGTCCACCGCGAAAAGGAGGAAATCCAGTACCCATAATCATTCCGAGATCAACTTCAGCAGCTGTGTCGACGATTTTCTCGTCTAAGCAGCGCGACGCTTCGTTGATCATCGGTAAAATGCAGCGATCAACAATCTCTTCACGTGAGAGCTTTCCACGAGAAGGAGTCACGCCTAAGATCGAATAGATCTCGGGGTTCACTTCTTTCTTTTTGCCGCTCGAATCGAGGTATTGGTAAAGCCCTTTACCGTTTTTCTTTCCGAGCCGTCCTGCAGCAACAATCTTCGTATTAAATGGGGCTGGTTCCATACGAGCACCGAATCCATCGTGTAGAATATGTGCCACCTTTTCGCCCACATCGACTCCGACTTCATCGATGAGTTCCATCGGTCCCATCGGCATCCCAAACTCGAGTAAAACCTCATCAATTTCTTCGATATCAGCTCCATCTGCCAGAAGCCAAGTCGCCTCATTTAAGTACGGCATGAGAAGTCGATTCACTAAAAACCCTGGGCGATCTTTAACGACGATCGGTGTTTTACCCAATTGCTTTGAGAATTGATAAATTTTTGCAACCGTTTCGTCGTTCGTTTTGTCGCCGCGGATCACTTCGACAAGCGGCATTCGGTGAACGGGATTGAAAAAGTGCATTCCACCGAATCGCTCTGGATTCTTCATCGCTGTTTGCATTTCACTCACTGAAAGGGATGAAGTGTTCGAAGCGATTACACAGTTTTCTCGGACTTGAGTCTCGAGCTCCTTAATAACAGACTTCTTAATGTCCATCTTCTCGATCACGGCTTCGACGACGAAATCCACGCCCATGAAACCTGAATAATCGAGCACTGGCGCAATCAGGTTTAACTTCTGCTGATATTGGCGCTTATTCAGTTTTTTCTTTTGAAGGTTTCGGTAGAAAATTTTCTGAGCCGACTGCATGCCGAGGGTGAGCGCTTTCGTTGAGATATCCTTCATTCGAGCTGGAATTCCCTTATCAGCATAGAGCTGCGCGATCCCGCCCCCCATCACTCCCGCACCTAAAACAGCCGCACTCTCAACTTTAGAGACCTTTACATCGCTCGAAACGCCTTTCGATTTCTTCACCTGCTCAGTGAGAAAGAAAAGCCGAATGAGGTTCTTCGATATCGAGGTCGCTGCCATTTTTCCGAAGCCTTGTGCTTCGCGCTCCATGGCTTTATCGCGGGCACCGCTCCGAATTTTTTCCCCATAAGAAGCGCCAATATCCGATAGAACGGAGATCACTTCTAATGGCGCTGGGTACTGACCTCGCGTTTTACTTAAAACTGTACTGCGTGCTTTCTTTAAAACAAATGCACGACCGAGTGGGTTCTTTTCTAAGAGCGCGCCAGCCGCTCCGCCCATTCCACCGAGCTTTGGTTCGCGCGCAATTCGTTCGCCTGATTTTAACCGGGATAAATTCTGCTTCACCCACGCCCTGACCGAGGTATCGAAATCTTCCTTAGGGATTGTTGCTTCGATCAAACCTGCCTTAAGTGCCCTCTCTGCCGTAAGCGTTTTGCCCGCTAAAATAAGATCGAGTGAACCAGCTATACCCAGCTTCCGCGACATCCGAACACAGCCGCCCATTCCTGGAATCACTCCGAGATTAACTTCAGGAAGTCCGATCCTTGCTCCTGGGTCATTCGACATTACGATTGCAGTAGAGCCTAAGGAAAGTTCACATCCACCACCCATCGCCGTTCCGTTCACCGCCACAATCGTTGGAAAAGGAAGATCTTCCCACCGATCGAGAAGCTTCTGACCCTTGCGAGCAAGCGAATAGGCTTCCTCGGCGGTTTTCGCAGCAGCGATCATATTAATGTCAGCACCTGCGATAAAGTTACCCGGTTTTCCAGAACGGAAAATAAGAGCTTCGATCTCTCCCGCTTTGCCTCTCGTTTCGAGCTCGCTAATCAGAGCTTCAAACTCTGCTATAACTACGGCAGAAAATTTATTCACCTTCTCGCCTGGAAGATCGAAGGTGACTTGGAAAAGTTTATAACCAGCGGACGCCGCGAGGCTCTCTAGGACGAAGGCTTTAGTGTTCATCCTAGAAGTGTAGAAGGAAAAAGGCCGTGGCTCAAGTTGAGTCTCAACTTAAGCCACGGCAATGATCGGTGGTTTATGACCGTTTGTCTTAGGTTTTTAGGCGACCGATCCGGGTTCGAGTTAGAACTGGAAGGTCGTCGTTAACATTAAGAATGAAACAGACGAGTCGCGGAAGGTGCCGCGCATGAATTGCTTCTGAGGATCTAAGTATCCGTAGAACATCCCTGGAGAAATCCCGTCCTGAGATTCACTTGAGCTGAGCGGAGTTGCATATTTATACACTGCGCCGATCGAGATATTCGAGGCCACCTTGATGTCCATACCGCCCTGGAGAATTCCTTGAAACTGGTTCAGCTGATAATCTTCACCAGTAAAAGGAGTCATTCCTGGGAAGCCTCCACCAGGAAAGCCAGCTTGCTGGGAGTTTTGGTTATAGTTCACATAACCTACTGAATACCCAAGACCTCCGCCAATAAACGGACGAAACGTCGCCGCTCGCTGGGTGAAATAGAGCTTCGATGTTGCGTCGAAAGTATTGTTTCTAAAACGAAGCTCATTCAGAGGCATACCTGGAGCATAATTTTGACCCCAAGTTCCAAGACGAATTCCGTACTGGCTATAAGTGTAACCTAATTCGAATGCGAAATTCTCAGACGCTTCGAACGCTAGTGCCATTCCCATCGCAAATTGGTTCGTGAAATTAAACTGTGAGTTTCCAGCAATCCAAGACATCCCGCCTCGTGGAGTAACCGCAATGCCAGCGCCCATTCCAGACTTCGGAGCAGAAGCCGCTGATGATTCAGATAATCCGCCTGTTGGAGCAGGCGTTAAGCTCGCAGAAGACTGATAAACGACGATCTGATCTTGAGTGATCGGTTGCGGCTGACCAGCCTGTCCACGAGGAGCTTGCGACATTTGATAGGAAGTCGGAGCATTCGATATCGGAGCCACGACTTGCTGTTCAGCCATCACCGGAGCTGCTGAACCTGCAGGAGCATCTTCTTCAAGCGTGAATTTTTTATTAATTTCTGCTGTTAATCGCTCTTCGCGCTTGAGGCGACTCTCTTCAAGCTTATTAATAACGAGTTCGTTATTCACGGTCTCTTGGAACTCACGCTTATCGCGAGACTTCGAAGAGGCTTTTTGTGGAACGACAGACTGAACCACGATGGGCTGAGTAACCGCCGTTGCAGTCGCGTCCGAAGCTGAAGAAGTGTTAATCACATTCTTCACTTCGACCTGACTCGGTGCATTAGCTGGCTGCTCGCTGTCGTAAACCATGTCAGCG
>JBGSHQ010000027.1:0-1944 GCA_041752095.1 Bdellovibrionia bacterium | reverse complement strand
AACTATGAGTTAGAGCGGTGGCTGTAACAAAAATAATAGGAATTGATTTCGTACGGGGAAGAGAACGCATGCGTTCTGCTAGCTCAAACCCGTTAATATCGTTCATCTGGACATCAATCAGGACTACAGCGAAATCATGATCGTTCATGAATTCAAAAGCAGCTTTCCCAGAATTTGCCTTAAGAATTTCAAATTCATCACAGCGAAGGAGTTCTTCTAGAGCAAAGATATTACCCTTCTGATCATCGACGAGTAGAACTTTAATTGGATTAATCTTAGTCATGGAATTGATAAGAAGCGAGAACCTGTTCGAAACGTTCAATCTCAGATTTCAATATTAAAACATCGTTTTCTACAGCAGCAAGCTCAATGCCTTTAGCGATTTCACCCAGTTCGGTGAAACCAAACATCTTCGCATTGCCTTTAATTTTATGCATACGATTTTCGATATCAGTAAAATCATTAACCTTTATTGCAATACGAATGGCCTCTATATCGGCTAAGCGATTCTTTAAATAGGTCGATTTTCGATCTGGGCTGACCGTGTGATCAGTAAGGTGACTCATGGATGGATGGTATCCATCTCAAGTGCTTCGAGTTTACGGTAGAGTGTTTTACGATCGACTTGGAGGATTTTAGCCGCGTGATCTTTCACTCCATTGGTATGGTTAAGAACCAGTTTAATATACCGCAGTTCTAATTCGTCGATGGAAATAAACTCACCAACAGCGAGGAGTTCACCTGAAGGAAGATTGGTATCAACTATATCTTTAGGCTTTTCTAATAAAGGGAGAACGACATCAGTAGTGAGTAATTCTTCACTGTGGGTATCAAGAATAAGCTTAATCTCTTCTTCGGTTAAGTCTGTAGAGTGGCCAGACTCCGTTACGGGGGATAAGAATTTCAGATGTTTCGCTTCGATGAGGGTGGAATCACAAAGAATGGTAGCGCGAGCAATCGAGTTCTCAAGCTCCCTTACATTCCCTTTCCATTCATGCTTAAGCATGTAGTAAAGTGCATCTTTACTGAATCCAGTAATTTTAGTGTTATTTCGTGATCTAAAAATTCTTTTAAAATATTCAGCAAGGGGTAGAATGTCATCTTTTCGTTCTCGAAGTGCAGGAATATGGATCGGAATGACATTTAGTCTAAAGAAAAGATCTTCGCGAAACCGATTTTCAACGACTTCATCAGATAGGTTTTTATGAGTCGCGGAGAGGAGGCGTACATTAATGTCTCTATATTGGTTTTCACCGACCCGTTTGATTTTCCATTCCTGGATTACCCGAAGAAGTTTTGCCTGGAGAGGTAGACTTAAATCTCCGATCTCGTCTAAGAAAAGGGTTCCCTCATTCGCTTCCTCGAAAAGCCCGATCTTTTTATCGAGAGCTCCTGTGAAGGAGCCTTTAGCATGCCCGAAGAGTTCAGATTCGAGGAGTGCCTCAGGTATGGCCGAGCAGTTAATTGTGATAAAGGGTTTATCAGCTCGATTGCTCGATTGATGGATGAGTTTAGCTAAAACTTCCTTACCGGTCCCGCTTTCACCATTAATCAGCACAGTTGTGTCACTTTTTGAAACACGCTTCGCAAGTTCTACGACGTGCTTCATGTTTTTACTGTTTGCAATAATTGAAACACAACCTGATTTCGATTCAATGATCGATTTTAGTTTTTGATTCTCTCTTTTTAAGTGTCCCGTGTGTGTGGCCCGTATTGCCTCATTAGAAAGTGACACCGAGACGCAAGGCCCCATAATCAGGCAGCTTTCTTCCCAGCTTTCGATTCTTTCATCAGATTAAAGAACCGACCCAGCATGTGCTCGAGGCCCCGTTTTAATTCAAAGGGATTCAAACTTCTCATCCGGATATCCAGCCTTGCTTTCTCTTCCTCGGAGACATTCGGAGCTGACTTTAATCTTTCGTAAGGAGTTTTCGGGAAATCGTG
>JBGSHQ010000026.1:0-2006 GCA_041752095.1 Bdellovibrionia bacterium | reverse complement strand
CTCGGGCTCCAGCCGTGCAAGAGCTGAAACATAGAGATTTAACTGCGTCTGATACGCCTCGAGAAGTTCCTCTTCTTTCTTCGGTCGACCCGTAATTTTAAAATCGATTACGATGAAATTTCCTTTTTCATCACAAACGAGTCGATCTAAGGCACCAATCAGAACCTCAGTTCCCAACTCATCACCTACCGGCACTTCGAACGCGAGTTCCTTCCAGGAACGAAAGTTTGTGCCTGAATTTTCATTCGTCAGGTTTTCTTTCATCCAGGGTGAATTTTGCATCCATTCGACCACAGGTTTTGCTTGAAAGGCGGAATCTCCTAGAAGTTTCTCTAGCTCGTAAAGCCCCTCTACAGATCCAAGTTCGAGACACCGATGCACTCGAGTACCAATCTCGGACTGCGCGATTTTAGGACCGCGTTTTTTGGGTAACTCCGAACGCTTCTGTTCGAGTGAAATAAATTCCTGCCACTCTTCTTCTTCCGTGGGAGCAATGGGGCGGATTGTGGTCCATTCGTAAGACCGCTCGCACCGCGAGAGCAGATTCCACTCCGAAACTGAATGCCGAGGACGTTTCGGTAAAAATCGAGGTGGATCGCGATTTTCATCTCTGGCCGATGTTCGCACGCCTGCAGATAAAAGGGGCGCTACCTTACGGTTTTCAATCTTGAGACGCTTTCGTGAAGCGAGAGCAGGCTCTACCCAGCCTCTCCAAAAATCCACCTTTGAAAGATCAGAAATTTTTTCACGGTGCTTCGATATTGCTTCACGTTTTTTTTCATCGTCGGTATGTGGAAGCACTAACAGTAAACGCTTCTGGGCCCGAGTGAGCGCAACATAGAAAACACGCTTTGATTCCGCGAGCTCTTTTTCCTTTTCGAGCCTCTTCCACTCTTCCTCGATTGGATCTTTTTCAAGCCGATCGCCCTCTTCATCTCGACCCGCAAAATACGGACCTCGAACACGGTCCCAATAAAGCAGTGGCATTCCTTTAGCCCGAGCTGATTTTTCTGGAAAATCGAGTAAAATCACGTGAGGAAATTCCAGCCCCTTCGATCCATGAACCGTCATCACTCGAAGTTGGCCAGCGCTCCTAGGTGGAGGAACCGCTCGCTCGCGTCGACTTTCTTCACACGCTTCAGCCAACCGTTCTGCAACTCGGATAAAATCCAGTCCTTCTTCCGAATAGGTTTCACACCGATGCCAAAGTGCTAGAATAAAAATGCCTAATTGACCCTCAATACTCGAGATTTTTAAAAACTGAAGTAGGAGTTCACCGGGACGAATGCGCCCTGGGGATAAACGAAGTGGCGCAAGGAGACGAGCAATCTCAGAGTTCGATCTCAGGAAAGAATGAATCATCCCCGACTCTGTTTTTCTCCATCGATCGATTTCATTCTCGGTAACGCCCACCCACGGTGACCGTAGAAACGTGATTCCCGAAACTTCATCCGCAGGATTTGCCCACCACTTTAGAAAATGAGCGATTTCCCGGGCACGGGGATCATTCCAGAGTAGCCCTCCACTCTCTATCGCTAGCGGAATTCCTGCTGCTGTCATCGCTTTTAGCCATTTTTCAGGTCCTCCGCGAATCGTGCGAAGGAGTAGAGCCATATCCGATAACGGAACACCTCGCGCTACTTCAGCATGAATGAAATGTGCGAGGTCATTCGGGGAACGGACAAGCACGGATTCGACGGGTTCAAATTCAGGGTCTGTGCCCAGGCCAGCAGAAAGTGCCTGATACTCCATCCCGCTTGATTGAAAAATCGGTGAGCACACCTCATTACAAAACTCTAAAACACCCGGAACGCTTCTGAAATTTTTAGTGAGTGCTCCACGAACAGGGAGTTTTGAGCAAAAATCTTCAAAAACTGCGACATCGGCATCTCTAAAACGATAGATGGACTGCTTTGGATCACCGACCACACAAAGGTTATCCAAATTTTTACGCGCGAGTCGCGTGAGAATCCGCGCTTGAACCGGATTCGTATCCTGAAATTCAT
>JBGSHQ010000025.1:0-1872 GCA_041752095.1 Bdellovibrionia bacterium | reverse complement strand
AGGCAGAAGCTTAGGCTTACCCGCTCTAATGGCCGATCGCATAAAATTATAGTTTTCGATGAAACCCTTGCAGTACGAGATGTCTTTCGTAAAAGGGGCTCCGCCACTCAGAGTTCCCCCTCGGAATATTCGTTTTGCATTCTGGAGGCAATCCTCCTCTGAATATCCTTCGGTACGGTAGAACTCGATCAGATCGAGGAGGTTTGCACCTTCTTCAGCTTTCTCAATCGCAATAATCCGGTCATTGATGGACTTCGCGCGTCTCGGATAGGAACGAAACGAGAAGATCTCCATGATCACGGCTAAGCCTTCCTGGGTAGAAGAGCATCGAGGGGGGCCTTTTGATAACCATTTTGCGACGTGCTGACTATTTCCATTCTGAGTCGTACCGACATGCACCCACCCCTCGTGAACTTCGAGGATACCTACATCACGGAGGGAGAACATCGAATCAGAACGAATTTTTACGGTGTCACCTCCCGCGGATGCGTCGGCGATAATTCCATCAGAAAGTTTTGCGCTAACTGATCCATCCGGAAAATAGTTTTGGAATCTCTTATTGAGGCGATCGACCACACTCTCTGCAGTCAAATCCTCTTTCGGCTTATCGTCTTCAAAAGCCGTAATATTCGAAAGGATTCCATACATCATCTTACCTAGGTCAGAGATGGTGTTCGTGTCGTTATAAATTCGGTCTTTCGGGGATCCATAAAGCTTTCGGCTATATTCCCAAAACTCTTTTCGACCGCGATTCTTAAGGAGATCAATCACAGTCAGATATTGTTCCGCCATCACGACGAGGAGTCGACCTAGATCATCATCTTTTCCTAATTCCGAATGAATATCGGTAATGATCTCACGCAGCTCGGCTTGCTTCATGTCAGGATCGAAACCGAGTGGACTGTGTTTTTCGTAATGATCAGGATTAATATCAGGTAATTCTTTAAAATTTGATTTTCTTAATTCCGCAGTCACATGAGGTGGAAGCTTAACAGAGTCGAGAATACGAATCGGTCTTTGGGCCTCTACGATTCGAGTCGAGAGTCTTTTAATCTTTTCTTTATAAGTTAAAAGAAGTGGAGACATGTCCTTTAAGTTTAAAGGATTGCGAAGTTCTCGCGATGGTAAGAAATTGCCTAGGCCTCGTTGAACATGCCTTTTAATCGATCGTAGCTTCGTTCCATGACGAATATTTGGATTGCTTCTGAAGTATCCTGCGGAAGTCCCACAAATCGTAGCCCTAACCGAACAGCAGGCTTTCCAGTAAGATCATCGGTAACTCGCTTTAGATATCGGACTTCGCCCTCAGATAAGAAAGAGAAAACACCTAGGTCAAGATGAAAGTGAAACCGCTCTTCCTGTTTAACGGTGAATTTTTCTGCTGCTTCATCGTTTGGAAAGTTAATCTGAATTCCAATTCCACCCGAACTGACATCGAGTACGGTTAAATCCTCGAGCCATAGTTTAAAAACCTCAGAGTTAACATGAATATTATCCACAGATGCGGTCGTTCGATAGCGAAGCTGTGCGCGTCGCTGAATTTCATAGATATCTGCGGGAAGTTTAATCTGAAGATGCCCCCCCCGACTGCCGATCGACCGCCGTGGAACGTGAAAAAAAAGGGTCGATTCTTCACAGCGAACATTAAAATAGATGTCATTTCCACCGGCTTTATCAAGCTCGGAATCGACTTCACCCAGTACACGCGAAGCTCGATCAGCAAACTCACATTCGAGTTGCCCCAAATATTCTACATATCGTTTAACAAAAAACTTTTTGGTTAATGCTCTGTCTTTAGTCCAAAGCATACTCGGCTGCTTCGCATGAGCGCTCGCTCGAAGTAGAACTTGCTTACGAGCTTCAGTATCTAGT
>JBGSHQ010000024.1:0-3168 GCA_041752095.1 Bdellovibrionia bacterium | reverse complement strand
GGTCGCGGCCTTCATGCCGACAAAACCTGCAAGGAGAGAGAGGAACGCGCCGAGAACGAATGCACCAGCAGGGGTCCAGCCTAAGGTCAGTCCGATTAAGACGAAAACGACAGCGCAAAATACAGCGAGCGTCTGATACTGGCGCATGAGAAACGCCATCGCGCCTTCGCGGATGTAACCCGCGATTCGGTTCATCACGTCGTTCCCGTCCGGAAGCGACTTCACGCGGAAGTAAAAGAAGACGGCGAAAAACAGTCCGATGATTCCGATGACAGCAGGTGCGTTCAACCAGAAGACTGAGGTAAGGGACGAAAATCCGTTGGTTTCCATTTTAAAAGGGTCTCTCCTTGAAAGAGGTGGCTACGACTATATATAGAGTACGGTCTCATGGGGATACCTGAGCTCTTCCGTTCCTTCAAGCAAGGATGTTGATGGCAAGCCGCGTAAAGTGTTAGTTTTTGCAAATGATCTCGCTCCCGATCGATTCGGTGATCCCCGAAATTTTAAAGTTAGTGGAGCGACCCGGATCTAGAACACTTCTCATCGCATCACCGGGTTCAGGAAAGACAACTCGAGTTCCGTGGGCGCTATCGCAGCTATCGGCGAAAAGTGGGTTAGGGAAAGTTTATGTGCTCGAGCCTCGTAGGATTGCCGCAAAACTTTCTGCTGAGCGGGTGGCTGCCGAAAACGGTGTGAGGCTGGGCGAGGAAGTGGGGTACCACTTCCGGTTTGAGAATCGGCGGAAGGATTCGACTCGTTTAGTTTTCCTCACCGAGGGGATGTTACTCCGAGAGCTTCAGTCGAATCCGGAACTGAAAGGCGTCGGCACTTTAGTGCTGGATGAATTTCATGAGAGGCATCTCCAGGCGGATCTCGCGCTTGGGATTGCGAAGCGTTTACAAGAGTCTGCGCGGCCGGATCTCCGAGTTGTCGTAATGTCAGCGACCCTCGATCCAGTACCGCTTGAAAAATTTCTGCCCGGCTGTGTGAAGATAGAGCTAGATGCCGCACGGTTTCCGATCGAAATAGAATATGCACCGCTTGAGGGGAAGTTAGAGAGCGAGGTTCGTCGAAAAATCGTGGATCTCGTTAAACGCGCTGATTCAGCGACTTACGGCGACCTTTTAGTTTTTTTGCCAGGAATGGCTGAGATTCGGCGCGTGGAAGCCGAAGTTGAAAATCTTTCACCGCGCGAACGAACGTTTGATCTCCATATTCTTCATAGCGAAATCGAGAGAGATGCGCAGGACCGAGCGCTGAGCGCTTCCGCGAGACGGAAGGTCATTCTCGCAACCAACATCGCAGAAAGTTCAGTCACCATACCGGGTGTGAGTACCGTGATCGATACGGGGCTTGCAAGAATGGCGAGTTTTTCTTATTCGTCGGGATTACCTAGGTTAGAGACGAAAGGAATTTCACGCGCATCCGCTATTCAGCGCGCGGGCCGTGCGGGGCGAACGGGGCCGGGTCGCGTGGTTCGTCTTTACTCGCGTGGGGATTTCGATGGGCGTGCTACGCACGAAATTCCGGAGATTACTCGCTCGGATATGGCACCGGTGTTGCTCGATTTAAAGTTACTTGGGATCGATTCCTTCGAATATTTCGAACATCCGGGTATGGACCGCGCCTCTGCGGGTGAGGATCTCTTAGAAATTTTAGGTTTTACTCAGGCGGGGAGACTGACTGACTGGGGGAGGCTTGCGAGTCGTGCGCCTTTCCATCCACGGATCGTGCGTGCGCTGATCGAAGCGAAACGAATGGGTGCAGTTGAGGAGTCTATTCCAGCTCTTATCGCGATCCTCGAAGGTGAACGTCTGGGTGTGGATTTTATAGAAGGAATTAAGAATTTCAGAGTTCAGGGATTTCAATCTCGGATTGCAGATCGCATGCGGTCCTGTGCGGGCGACTGGACGTTCCCATCCGTAAGCTCTGGAGCGGTACTCGCTCGCGAGGAGAAGCTCGCTCGAGTGATTCTCGCAGGATTTCATGACCGCGTGGGGCGTATTAAAAAAGGTGAGAACGAACTCCTTATGGCGAAACTCGGTACTGCGAAAATTTCGGACGCTGAGTATTGGCAGCATTCTCCATTTCATCTCGTTTTAGAGATCAGTGAAAAGAAGAGAGTGGGGGATCTTCGCGCGGTTACGTACGCCGAGAGCGCGATCGCAATCGAAGAAGAGTGGCTGTGGGATATAGAGCCACTTCCTCTCCGAGAGGAAGTGGCTCGGACCTATGACGAAAAAAGAAAAAGGTGGGTCGAAACGGAGATATTATTCTTTCATAAACTGAGTCTGTCATCGAAAGAGCGAAGTACTACCTCCTCACTTGGGCTTGGGGTTTCTGATTTAGAGTGGGAGTCGCTTTTCGATTCTTGGTTAAAGGATTTAAAATCGAAACTCAGCGAACAGGATTTAAATTTCTCACCAAAGGTCCCTTACCGTACCGACATCGAAGCATGGAATAATCTTTCGATTCGCTACCGGATGCTCCGCGAATGGTTAGCGAAAAAAGGAGATCTTCCTCCCGGATTCGAGGCAGCAGACTTTAAAGCATTGCTTCGCGGACTTTTATTTACGCATTACCGTGAAGTGAAGAGCCCAAAAGATTTTCCGGACCTCGATACTCTTCTGGGTGGACTCTGGGATTCGGGAGCGTCAGCGAAATTTAGGACCGAAGTCCCATCTTCTATTTCTCTTCCCGGACGAAAAAATGTTCCTGTGCATTACGATGAGGGAGCGCCTGTAAGAATCGAAAGTCGCATGCAGGATTTTTTTGGGCTCACAGCCGGACCAAAAATTTTAGGAGGAAGTTTAAAACTTTCGCTTCACCTCCTCGCGCCGAATTACCGTGCAGTTCAGATGACGGAAGATTTAGCGGGATTCTGGGAGCGGCATTATCCCGCACTTCGTAAAGAACTCATGCGGAAGTATCCGCGCCATCAGTGGCCTGAAAAACCCGTTTAACCCCGTTTTAATCCGATTTTAATCTATTTTAGCGAGGCGTTATCTTCGTCCATTTTAGTCCAGTTACGCTTGACTGTAATGAGATTCGACCTCATGTTTAGAGTCATGCAAATGGTAAAACGAATCGGCCTTTTTATAATGGTTAACATCCTCGTAATGGTTTCGCTTTCGATCGTGCTGAACGTACTCGGCATAAACGGATACC
>JBGSHQ010000023.1:0-10227 GCA_041752095.1 Bdellovibrionia bacterium | reverse complement strand
TGAAGATGAATTCTAAAACATGCGAATCAAGAACCGCACCCGGTGCTAGATGCAAGTAGTCCGGGTCCATTCCGGTCTGATATGCATACCAGGTAGGTCCTAACGAATAGACGATAGCTGCACTTAAAACTTTTTCAGAGGCTGGGGTGAAAGCTTGAAATTTCGAATTCTTGCTACAGATGGTCTCGCCAAGGAAGGAATCGACCTTCTGAAAACTCATCCAGATTTTGAACTCGAAATTCGACCCTCAACCTCAAGAGAAGAACTTTTAAAATTAGTAAACGGCTTCGACGCTCTCGTCTGCCGGACCACGACGCAAGTCGACTCAGAAATAATCGAAAAAGCCCCTCGATTAAAGATCATCGTCGCCTCGGGCGCTGGTTTCGATAACATCGATGTGAAGGCTGCGCGCGCGAGAAACATCCCTGTCTTAAACTGTCCAACAGCGAACTCACTCTCTGCTGCAGAACAAACGCTTGGCCTCATGTTCGCGCTCGCTCGAAATATTCCCCAGAGTTACTCTTCCCTACGTTCTGGGAAATGGGACCGAGGTGCGTCCCTCATGGGAACCGAACTCCACGGAAAAAAACTCGGAATCATCGGACTCGGTCATATCGGAAAAATTGTTGCTGAAAAAGCGATGGCACTTGGAATGATGGTCTTGGGTTACGATACTGCGATTTCTAAAATTTCTCAGCTTCCTGAGAAATTTAAATACCTCGAAATGCGCTTTAATCTATGCACGAGCATGGAGGAAGTACTCGCAGGATCAGACTGGGTAACGCTTCATATTCCAAAAGAAGAGCGGAATATTAACCTCATGAATTCAGCGACCTTCGCTAAAATGAAAGCCGGATCCTTTCTCGTGAACTGCGCTCGAGGAGGTATCGTAGATGAAGCCGCTCTCCTTTCGGCGCTTGAATCGGGTCATCTCGCAGGTGCAGCCACAGATGTTTTCACCGACGAGCCCCCTCAGTTTGAATCCACGACGATTCAAAAGCTCCTCACCCATCCAAGATTTATCGCAACCGCACACTTAGGCGGCGCAACCCGCGAAGCAAAAGAGCGTGTCGGAGCCCAGGTCGCTACCCAAATACTCGCCTTTTATAATGAAGGCGCTAAAATCGGAGTCCATCACTAATGAAAAATGTCGTCATCGTCGGAGCACAGTGGGGAGATGAAGGAAAAGGGAAAGTCGTCGATCTTTATTCCTCGAAAGCGGAATACATCGTGCGCTACCAAGGCGGGAATAACGCCGGACACACTCTTGTCGTTAACGGAAAGAAAACAGTTCTTCATCTTATCCCTAGTGGAATTCTTCACGCTGATAAAGTTTGCCTGATCGCAAACGGAGTCGTTTTCGATCCGGAAGTTTTTTTTAAAGAAATTGATTCACTCATTTCGAGCGGTGCGATTAAAAGCGCTCCTTATGAACGGGTTCGGGTCAGCGATCGCGCCCATGTGATTCTTCCCTACCACTGTGCGCTCGATGCTGCTCGTGAGGAAAAGGCTGCGGGTGCGAAACTCGGCACTACTGTTCGAGGCATCGGTCCTGCCTATGAGGATAAAGTTTCACGCCGCGGAATTCGGGTTGCCGATCTACTCGATCCGAAAACTTTAAAAGAAAAGATCCGTCACGCGATTGAAGAAAAAAATGTCCTTATGACAGGGCTCTATCAGGGTAAGCCCATCGATCTCGACTCTACTTTCGATACCTGCGTCGCGCTCGGAGAAAAATTAAAGCCGTATGTCGCTGATGTGAAGTCGATACTCATGACCGCACTTCACCATAAACGCGCGATTCTTTTCGAAGGAGCGCAAGGCACTCTACTCGATATCGATCACGGAACTTATCCGTTCGTCACCTCTTCGAATACGATCGCGGGTGGAGCGCTTACCGGATCCGGTGTTGGCGAAGGCGCTATTGGATCTGTCATCGGAATCATGAAGGCATATCTCACTCGTGTGGGTTCAGGACCGTTCCCAACTGAGATTGAAAATACCGAGCCTGAACTCGCTGAAAAAATTCGCACGATCGGCGCAGAGTTCGGGGCAACCACAGGGCGGAAACGCCGTATTGGCTGGCTCGATTTAGTTGCTCTAAAATACGCGGTCGAAGTGAATGGACTTACTGGCCTTGCGCTCATGAAGGCCGATGTCTTAAACGGACTCGATTTTCTGAAGATTTGTACGAGCTACTCTCTCGGTGGAAATACGATCTACGATCTCCCATCGCGCGCGGAAGATCTCGAACGGATCGAACCGAATTATGAAATTTACCCATGCTGGGGCGACTACGATTCTAAAAAGGTTGAGGGGTTTAATGACCTTCCCGAAGAACTCAGGACCTATATCCGAAAAATCGAAGACTTCACGGGTGTGCCCGTCGTTCTTCTATCGGTCGGCCCTGGCCGTGAGGCGACGCTAGAGCTGAGTGATCCGTTTCGTCAGAGCTAGTATTAAGTTATTGATATTATAGTGTTTTTTATAATTCCGATTTCTTCAATCGTTCGAATGATCACCTCGCCCGTAAAGACCTCAATAAAATTTTTCTTCCTCGAGAAATTGACCGTTGCAGTCACCCCACTGGTTAGGTAGATACAATCGATCTTCTAGTTTCAAGATTTTGAAATTTGTTGAGTGATCGGTGAGAGCCTATAGCTCAGTTGGTAGAGCAGTACACTTTTAATGTACGGGTCGATGGTTCGAGTCCATCTGGGCTCACCATTCATCAACAAAAGAAGATCAATTCCCCTAAAATCAGAGATAAAAATGGACTTTACTCGCGTCGATACCCCAGACCAACACATCGAACGCCGTAAAGAGATGATGAAGAAATACCCCAACGAGCTGCGCGCAATCATGGGGAACTCTCCAGTAACCGCGTTTTGGATCATACTCACAGTCGCAACCCAGTTCACGGTCGCTTACTTACTCCGCGAACAGTCCTGGCCAGTGATTATTCTAGTCGCTTGGGCATTCGGTGCATGGCTGAACCACGCACTCTATGTTTTCGTTCACGACTCCGCTCATAACTTAGTTTTTAAAAGTGAGCTCGCAAACCGAATGATCGGAATGGTCTGTGATTTCCCGCTCGTTGCTCCTGGCGCGATGGCGTTTCGAAAGTATCACCTGATTCATCACACCCGTATGGGACAGTTTGCTTACGATGCCGATCTCGTTTCAGAACGCGAGGCCGCGATGGTCGGCAACAGCTCTATAAAAAAACTGATCTGGGTACTCTTTCTCGGAATTTCTCAAGCCGCACGCCCGATGCGGATTACGATCCAGCAATTCTGGGATAAGTGGATCATTACTAACCTCCTTATCCAAGTCGCTGTCATGGCGACGGCGGTCTATTTCATCGGATTTCCAGCCATTATCTATCTTTTTTCATCGACGATATTTGGTCTCGGACTCCATCCACTCGGCGCACGATGGATCGCAGAACATTTTCAGACGAAACCCGGGCAGGAAACCTATTCCTACTATGGCCCTATGAACACGGTCATGTTTAACGTCGGTTATCATATGGAACACCATGATTTCATGACGGTGCCCTGGAACCGACTCCCACTGATTTCAAAAACGGCGCCCGAATTTTATAGTGAACTGAAGCACTACACCTCTTATCCAATGCTACTGATCCAGTTCATTACGGATAAGAATCTCACACTCTATAGTCGAATCGTTCGTAAGAACGCGGCCTAAGGCCAGAGGCGTCCAGTGCGCCACTGATCACCCTCACGCTCATAAGTAATGCGCTCGTGTAAGCGATCCGATCTGTCTTCCCAAAACTCAAATCGATCTGCGATAAAATCAAAGCCACCCCAGTTTTCGGGGCGCTGGATTTCTTTACCATCGAACTCTATTACGAGTTGATCGACCTTGGACTTCAACTCCTCTGCAGATCCCAGAGGACGACTTTGAAGCGAGGCAATGGCCCCAATCTGGCTCATTCGCGGGCGCGATCGAAAATACTGGTCCGACTCATCCCTTGATGATTTCTGAACTTTTCCTTCGATTCGGATTTGCCTGCCAAAAGCCGACCAGTAAAACAGGAGTTCTGCATAGGGATTCGCGAGTAGCTCCTTCGCTTTACGGGACTCGTAATTCGTGAAAAATCGGAAACCCGTATCAGGAATCACTTCTTTTAAAAGAACGACTCGACCCGATGGGCGACCTTGAGGGGTCGCTGTTATCAGGGTCATTGAGTTCGGTTGGAGAAGATTCAATGCATGAGCGCGGTCAAAACAGGTTTGAAAAAATTCAAATGGAGAACTCGGGTGTGAACTCATTAAAAAACCTTACTGCGGCTTGTTAAATAAAAATAGCGTCGACTCGATTCTTTCTAGCAGATGGTAAAACTCTCTCCTAGTATGCAATTAAAGGAAAAGACGATGAAACTCTATTATTCTCAAGGCGCCTGCTCTCTTGCTCCCCACATTCTTCTCGAAGAATCTGGCCTACCCTATACAGCACAGCAGATTATTTTTGATAATGGAGACGGCGATACTCCGGAGTTTAAAAAACTAAGTCCTTTTGGATACATTCCCGTACTTGAATTAGCGGATGGAAAAACTCTCACTGAAGGAGTCGCAATCCAGCTTTACATTGCTGACCAAAAACCAGAGATGAATCTTGCCCCCCGCGCAGGTACGTTTGAACGCGCAAAACTCCACGAATGGATGACCCTTATCTCGAGCGAAATTCATAAAGGCTACGGAATCCTATTCGCAGCCTCTGCCTATACAAAAACTCCTTCGGGATTAGAGGAATTTAAATCGTCCGCACAAGAAATGCTCGGTCGTAAACTCGACACTCTAAACGGGCTTCTGGCGAATAAAAAATACGTCATGGGAGATCAGTTCACCACTGCCGATGCTTATCTCTTCACCATTTTCACTTGGACTCCCTATGTAGGGATGAACCGTGATAAATGGCCAAACATCGTCGCTCACGCAAAAACGATGATGGAGCGTCCCGCCGTTCGTCGCGTGATGGCTGCTGAAGATCTTCTCGACTAAAAATCATGCTCCCCTTTGAAGTCACTTCAAATGATCTTTTTCTGATCGGACTCCTCATTTTTTTAGAGGGAGTACTCTCCGTCGATAATGCCCTTGTGCTCGCTATACTCGCGAAGCACCTTCCAAAAGCTCAACAAAAGAAAGCACTAACCTACGGGCTAGCGGGTGCATTCGTCTTTCGATTAATTGCACTTTCAATGGTTACTTACCTGGTAAAGTGGCAGTGGGTAAAATTCGTTGGTGGTGGTTATCTCGTTTATATCGCGGTCAAAAATCTTTTTTTTGGTGGCGACAAAGAGGCGCACGGGAAAAAGGCAAAACAACTCGATTTTTGGAAAACGGTAATAGCGATCGAACTCACTGATGTCGCCTTTGCTGTCGACTCGATTCTAGCGTGGGTCGCTCTCACGAATAAACTCTGGGTTGTATTCACGGGCGGCATCATCGGAATTATTATGATGCGCTTTACGGCCGCATTCTTAATTAAAATAATCGAAAAGTTTCCTCGGCTAGAAAAGACAGCCTACCTGCTCGTCCTTATTATAGGGCTGAAAGTCATCATCGAAGGCCTGCACTTACCGGGAGTCAATTTCCACTCACCTGATGAACCCGCCTTCTGGATATTCTGGTTTCTCATGGGAAGCACGATCACTTACGGATTTACTGGAAAAAAGATTTAGACTTCCTGAACCCTCACCGATACGAAAACTGTGAAACCACTGTTTTTGTATATTCAAAGTCAGCAAATTGACGGTTCATCCGTGAAAGAGGGAAGCCTCTTCGAGTCGTGCGAGCAAGTCTTGCATGCCGAAAGGTTTAACAAGGTAACTCGAAACACCTGCTCGCCTCGCCTCTTCGATCTGTCTCGGATCGTTATTCGAAGTCATCATCACAACAGGAAGGAGCCGGGTTTTATCCATTTCACGAATTTGGCGAAGAAACTCGATCCCGCTCTTACCCGGAAGATTCCAATCCGCCAAAACAATGCCAATCGTTTCACGATTCACACACTCAAGAGCCATATCCGTATTTTCGGCCTCAATCACATCGGTAAAACCGAGATCATTCAGCATTCCGGTCACGATCAGGCGCATCGTCGGGGTGTCATCAAGGATGAGAATCTTTTTCATCTAAATCAGAATAACACGAAATTTCATTTAGGCGCAGGAGAAGCGAAATGAAACATAAGATTTGGCTTTTTCAAATCCCACTCATAATTCTCTTTGCATGGGCGTATTGGGTTCATGAATCGGGCCTACACGGAAAACTCCAAAACACCTTTTTACGAGAATGGTTCTATCCGAAACTCGTTTCCATTGCGGGTACGCATACGAATGGAAAATTTTTCGTTCGAGGTCCAGAAAAGCCAAAAAATAAAATCATAGTCGTTGAAGTCGATAATGATTCGATTGAGCAGTATGGCCGATGGCCATGGCATAGAAACCATACAGCAGATCTCATTCAAGCCATTCTTGATTCGGGAGCGAAACATGTCGCACTCGATATGGTTTTTTCAGAACCCGATAAACGCGTTGATGATCGACTCGAAACTTTCTTAAAAGAGAAAAAGATCACTGTTGATCTTCAAAGTTACGAAACCGATTTAAACTTAGAAACTATTCTCAGCTTTAATCCTGGCAAGGTAACTCTCGGATGGATGACTCCAGGTCATTGCCAACCTGCATTTACCACTAAAGAACCAGAGCTGTGTCCCGTTGATAATGTTGAATTAGCATTCATGCCGAAAGATATGAATAAATTTGCCTTAAAAAAAATAAACTACGCGCGTCCACTTGATTTAAGAAAACTACCGCTCGCGTATGTTCCGGTCATTTTACCAAATCTCGAAATGTATAATAAAGCGGCTTCTCATGCAGGTTTCGTTGATGCCTTTCCAGATCCAGATGGTTACATTCGTCGGGCACCACTTGTGCTCATGGGAGCGGATGGAAGTCTTTATCCTTCGGTCGATTTAGCGACTGCTGCAGCAGTCTTAGATGATGAAGTCGAAGTTACCCTGAATGAGTTTCAAACTATCGAGTCGATGAGGTTCGTAAAAGCAAACCGTCCAATTCCTGTTAGTCCGCTCGGCATGATGGAAGTCAACTTCAGAGGTAAAGAAGGGACATTCCAATACGTGAAAGCGATGGAAATCATGTCGCCAGAAAAAGATGCTCGAGTAGTTATAAACCGAGAAATTGCTTCTATCCCTAAAACAGACCTTCTTAAAGACGCAATCGTTTTTATCGGAGTAACTGCTGTGGGCGTTTTCGAGATGAGGGCATTCCCCTTTGATGCCAATACTCCAGGGGTCGAGGGACACACTAATATTCTAGATAATCTAATCGCCGGAAATATGCTTCGCCACGGAGATGGACCGACAGGGACGATTTGGATTTTTATTATCATGACTTTAGGTGCACTCGCATTTGCCTACGGAATTGAACGTCTGGAGTCCAAACCCGGACTCCTGCTCTTTGCTGCAGTTATGGCGGGCACAGCCTTTATCGACCAGAAAGTTTTATTCGAATCCAGCGTAAACTGGAATACCTCACTTCTCGGAATTGAGATCACTAGCATATTCCTCTTCACCTTCGTTGTGAAATACATCCAAGAAGAACGAAATAAAAAAGAAATTAGAAACGCTTTCGGAAAGTACGTTTCTCCAGCCATCATCGAATCGGTGATGAAAGATCCGACGAAACTTACGGTCGGTGGAGAAAAGCGTGATCTGACGATCGTATTCTCAGACATTCGAAGCTTTACTACGTTCTCTGAAAAAATGGACGCGAAGGAACTTTCGAACTTCCTAAACGATTATCTGGGTCGAATGACCGATATTGTTTTTGAAACTGAAGGAACGCTCGATAAATATATCGGGGACGCCGTCATGGCTTTCTGGGGTGCACCGCTCGAACAACCTCGCCACGCAGTGAATGCATGTAAAGCGGCAATCCAAATGCAAAAACTCCTTCGAGAGCTTCGCCCTTATTTTAAGGAAAAATACGATATCGAAGTGAACGTTGGAGTCGGTATTAATTCCGGCCAAGTCTCTGTCGGAAACATGGGTTCAGACCGAATTTTCGAATACACCGTGATCGGTGACCATGTAAACTTAGCCTCTCGACTCGAGGGTCTTACGAAAGATTACCACTCTGAGATTTTAACGACGCGTGGAACGTTCGACATCATCCAGAATCTGAATGAACCTCTTCCGCCTCACCGAGTGCTCGACTTCGTTAAGGTAAAAGGGAAAAAGGTAGCGGTCGAACTCATTCAGATTCTCGTTGTGGATTTTCCTGTCGAGGGACTTGAAACATTTAGATTAGCGCGCGAACTCTACTCTCAGCAGAAGTGGGATGAGGCGATTGAGAAGTTTAAGGAAAGCGCTAAATCATTAGCGGAAGGCGATAAAGAAGATGAGATGTCGCATGAATTCATCGAAAGATGTCAGGAGTTTAAACTTAATCCACCGGGTGCCGACTGGGACGGCGCTTGGGTTATGAAGACAAAATAAGGAATCGAAACCTATGGCAGGACCACAAGGAGCAAAGAGACTCCAAAAAGGTGACCTCCTCTTTAAAGAAGGAGACAGTTCTAATGCGATGTATCTGATTCGCACTGGGATGGTCCGTATCTTTAAGAAAAAGGGCGATTCACAAATCGAGATTGATACCCTTCGAAGTGGGCAAATCGTTGGAGAAATGGCTTTTCTCGACGGCAATCCTCGCTCTGCATCGGGCGAAGCCCTCATGGAAACGGAACTCGTCGAGATCTCGAAGTCTGTTTATGACAACACCATGGTCCAAGTTCCAGAATGGGTGAAAGTCCTACTTAAAGCGATCGTGTCTCGTCTTAGGTCGACAACGACAAAAATGAAAAACCTCGAATCGTCTTCGATGGAAATGAACTATGAAGATGGCCGAAGAAATTTTGTGTTCCTCTCTCCGCATGATGCTTTAAAACTTTCTGCCGCTGTTCTACTTGTGGGTTCGCTTTCGAAAGAGGATGCGGCTGATGGAAAAAAGCTGAAACTCCATTCTCTCGAACGCTACAGTAACCAAGTCATGGGTATTCCTGTTGCGAAAATGACAACTTTTCTGGATATTTTAAAGCAAGCAAACATTCTCCACATCTCGGAAAATAACCAAGACGTCGCGCTTAAAGACTCCGTTTTACTGGAGTCCTTCATTCAGTATGTCTGTGATGAAAACTTACTCGAACCTGCGAAACGACACGACCTTTCACTGCGTGGATTTCTCGTCATGGGTCTCATTACTAAACACTTAGATAAGTTTCCAAAAGATGAAGCATCAGGCTTTACGAATGCAAACGTGATCGAAGTCCAAAAACTAGAAACCGGAGCGAACGGCAAAGAGCCTTTCAGAATGGATGAGTTTACCGAGCTCGTGAAGGTGGGATATGCAAGTACGCTTACTGTCGCTTCCAGTGATCAACAAACAACACTGATCCAACCCGATCAATTTAAACGAGCTTATCGAATCCAGAGAATTCTTAAAATTATTGAAGCCACAAACGAAGAGAAGCAGAAAAATGCTCTAGGGATGCGCTAAGCGATAAATCAAGAATAGATTCGTTGCGTTAAAACTCCTCTTACCTTGACTCACCTGAGCCACCTCGGTACCTCTTACGGCATGAAAAGAATCCCAATCGGTCTCGTTTTGGTTGCCGTATTTTTTCTTTCCACTTCTACCAACGCCATCTTTATCGATCGCTTTTACTTTCAGTGGAAAAAGAACCAAGAATTACTCAGCCGCGAGTCCATGGATTCACTTAATTTTGTCAGTTCGATTTTCCAGACACCTGGAAAAGTAAAGACGAACGCAGCTGGAACTTTTGAACAAAGAACCGATCACTTTTCATCAACCGATGTTCGAACTTTTAAACAGCGGTATTGGGTAGACTCGAGTGATGCTACTTCTACGGACGCCCCCGTGATCTACTTTCTCTGTGGTGAATCCCGCTGTGATGCTGCCGATGGGTTTGCACTCGCTCTAGCAAAAGAACTGGGCGCCCATATCGTAACTCTCGAGCATCGCTACTATGGTGACTCCATCCCCACTCCATCTTATTCAGCAGCTGATTTAGCGCTTCTCTCCACAGAGCAGGCGCTTGAAGACTTCGCTTCCTTTCAACACTATTCGCAAATTCAGTGGGGTTTAAAAGGAAAATGGATCGT
>JBGSHQ010000022.1:0-8427 GCA_041752095.1 Bdellovibrionia bacterium | reverse complement strand
ATAAAATCAAGGCTACTGAAATGATGATATTCATTTTTGCTTTGTTAATATTAGAATTCTGCTTATTCGCTAATAATACCCTATCAATCAAAGTACTGCGCTATTGACAATTTCGACTGTCACAGTCATTATTGCTATTATGGCACATGAACGGGTCAGGAGTACGCGGCAGCTGTACGAAAAACTAATTAAAGCGACCCCCATACTTGGAATTTTCGGACATCGACAAGTCGGTAAGACCACTTTTATTAATCAGGTCACAAGCCATTATTTGACTTTTGATTCTCAGTTCTCACGTCATAGTGCTGAAAGTGACCCCGAAAAATTTATTAAGTCTCTTAAAGGTTCTCCATTTGGAATTGATGAGTGTCAGGTGATTCCAGAGCTTTTTCCTGCTCTTAAGGAACATGTCCGAAAGAATAAACAACCGGGTCAGTTTATTCTTTCGGGATCTGTTCGATTTACCAGTAGAAAAGCAATTCGTGAATCTCTGACGGGTCGGATGCTGTTCTTCGAGCTTCATCCGTTAGTCATTTCTGAGCTCGATCAGAGGGTGTTACCTGATTTTTTTATTGAGTGTTTAAAGTGGAAAGGATTTTCTGCTGATTTATTTGAAGACATGGATCAAAAAACATTTTTAAAAAGAGAGAAATCAATTTCACTTTATCTCAAAAAAGGTGGTCTTCCTGGAATTTGTTTTCTTCGTGAGCCGAGCCTCATGATTACGCAGATTGATGATTTGCATCGGTTAATGCTTGATCGTGATTTAAGAATGGTTCATGAAACACGTCTTTCTCTTGAATTATTAATGAACTTTCTTAAGTTGATCGCTTCATTCGGATGGAAGGGATATTCTGCAGCGGTTGTTAAAAAAAAATTGGGATTATCCCCCAGCACTCAAAAGGCTTTACTTTTTGGGTTTGAATCCATTTTTTTAATCAGAAGAATTCCAATCATTGGCGGAGGACATGGAGAGATTATTCTCCTAGAAGATCAGTTTGAGGAGGTGGCACTTTCTGAGTTTTCATATTCCTTACAAGATCAGTTGACATCTCTTATCTACCGTAATTTACGCGCGCAATTTTCGTATCGTCTTGGGGTGCCATTCAATTTAAAATCGTACTGGACACGAAATAATGCGCGAGTGCCGCTGGTTATCAGTCGTGAAGGGCAGAACCTGGGAGTCATGGCTATCGAGGATGAAGAGTTGTCACTTTCTCAGATAAGGGCGGCCGAGAGTTATTTAAAATCAGAAAATAACTCAAAAGTGATTATAGTATCAAATTCGCTTCGTCGTTCAAAGGTCGTGAACTCTCGAATTGCTATCGTTCCTATCGGTTTAACTGTGTAAGAATAGACTTAATATTCGCAAATTGTCGGACTCTGCTAATTCGCGAATCTGCTTCTATCGCGTCTGCTTAAACAGCCAAACCCAGAGTGCTTCGTTCGCATACGACTTCGTCCAAGCATCGTGCCCGCCTGTAGGATAAACCGTATAGTGGAGGTCATCTGAGTAGGTGATCCCAGGAGTTGCTCCAGTGGAATTCACATCCGCTCGCCATTCCCAGCGATTATCGGTGAGCCGATAATGGGCAGTTTTCGTAGGATTACCAGTCGGGTTATCCGCACGAACAGTGTTACCGGAAGTGAGTATGGTTCCGAACGCGTTCATCCATCCATCTGAGTTTCCAATGCCCACAGTCCCGTCGTCTTGGTTATGAAATGCCCAGACAGCGATTCGGTTTCGAATGATGTTACCTGCCCCAGTCGAATTCGCTCCAGCTGCGCCACACATCGGAACGAGTGCAGCAATCTTAGTCGATGCGACTGAGTGGCCACCAATATCCCAGGTGCCGCCACCACCCATCGAAAGTCCGGTGATATAGATTCGCTTCGGATCGATTCGGTACGTAGCGAGTGCGAAATCAATAAACGTTTTTACAGTGTTCGAGTTCCACCACACAGGAGTCTGCGGAGTTAAAATCACTGCAGGAAAATGGCGTCCTTCTCGGATTCTACGATTCGGTCCATGCACGGCTGCTCGGTTCACTTCGGTTACGGTATTTGCAGGACCCTGTTCGCCGAGACCATGGAGCATAATAATGAGTGGCCATTTATTCGAGGGCAGTTCGTTATATCCCCCAGGGATGTATTCCACGAATCCGTACGGCGCAGAAGTCGAGCCTAAGATTTTCGTCGTCGTCACTCCAGTTAAGGTCGTGGTCGAGGATGTATCGCGCGTTTCAGAAGGCGCGACGCCTGGGCAGGAGCCAGAGCTCTGGGCACAAGCAGTGATCGCTGCGATTTGTCCATCACTTAGGCATCCGGTGAGGAATGCCGAGAGTAATGCAAACGAAATTAAAGTCGCGCGCCTACGGTAGAACGATTTAGCCTGAATCGTGTTCATACTCTTTATTCTAATACGCCCTAAACCGAATCGTAATGTGTCAACGAAGACACCTTTTACTTCTCGCTGACATGTGGAAGCGGCGATTACGGCGAAGTCGCCGTAGCTGAAGCATTTTGCCCGCCGGTATCATCGACGCGAATCGTGCTTGAGGTTGCGGGAACAAGCGGAACGACGGGAATGAAACCATGAGTTACCCGATACATTATAGCGTACAGTGAAGTAGGCCATTTCAGTTCCTGTGTAATTACCCTGAAATATAGTTCCATTATAGAGGTCGACGTTTGAACGGTAAGTCGCGTTTCCGTTATAGCCTGCGATTGCGAGCACGGACTCTGCACCCGTAGGTGACTCAGCAGGGTCGAGGCGAATTAAACTAAAGTCAGCACGGGAGACTGCCATCGTGGGTCCTGCAGCGATCGAGCCTTGGTTTCCTGATGGTGTGAATACATCTGAAGTGTTCGTAGCGGTGGTGGGCGCTGTCGATCCTCCGGCAATAAGAACCGTTCCGTTAGAAAGTTTTACAGCACTATGATTCTGGCGTTTAGAGTTCATCGCGGGTCCAGTAATCCAGACCTGCGTCGCGGGGTCATAGATTTCTGTCGTGCTATGCGTATTCGCAGCGCTATTCGTATTTACGTATCCACCGGTTACTAAAACCTTCCCGCTCGTGAGAAGAGTTGCCGTCGCATAGGCGCGTGAAGTTCCCATAGGATAAGTAGTGCTCCACGTGTTCGTCGTTGGATCAAAAATTTCCACCGAGTTCGTACTGGTAGAGGAACTTGTTAATCCACCAGCGACTAAAATTTTTCCATCCGCGAGTTTTAGATAAGCAGCGTGGCACTTAGGGCGAGACATATTCGGGTGAGAAGTCCAAGTGTCGAGTGTGAAATCGTAAGTTTTAGTGATGGCGTACCACTGCCCATTAATGAGGTGGCAGCCACCCGCTATGAAAAGTCTTCCATCATCGAGAAGTATAGAGACATTCCCGCCTCGTCGTCCTTCGAAGTACTCGATAGACAGAGTTTGGGTCAGCGTACTCGAAGTCGGACTTATAGCGAGCACGTTAGAATAAGTGACGGAGTTTGAATCCCGCCCGGTGACTTGTTGATTTCCAGCGAGATCTCGAACCCAGACAGTAAGAACTTTTGCGTTCATGGTCGCAGTGACGGTGTAAGAATCGGGGAGTGCCGACGCCGTATTCCAAACGCAGCCCGTGACACTCGTGTCGTTTTCCTTAATGCAGTACTGACTGATGGATTCAGAAAGTGTCGTGTATGAAAGGAGGTAACCTCGTGATGGAGTCGGTGTCGCATTTAAGATCGTGACTCCAGCTAAAGTTGGAGGAGTGGAGTCGATTGTGAAGTCGGCATTCGAAGAATCATTCGACGAATTTCCTGCCGAGTCAGTCGCGGCGACACGGATTCGTACGGTAGAAAAATCAATCGAAGGCAGCGGGTTCCATGTATAAGTTCCGTCGTTTGCTTCGCCCGAGGCGAGAGCGTTCCATGTGCTTCCACTATTAGTCGAGTAAGTGATGACGACCGAGTTTACTGCGACACCATTCGTATCACTCGCGGTCCAGGTAATCGCGTGGCTACTGCCACCCGCCCAGTATTCTCCTCCGTTAGGAGAGGTGACTGCGATCGTAGGCCCGTTCGAATCTTTTAAGAAGGTGCGTGAGTCCTGGGTGGCTGGATTTCCAGCGATGTCTGTATGGTCTGCATTAATCGTGACGTTCCCCTGAGCTGCGGCAGTAAAATCGAGGTTAATACTCCATGCGAGAGATGCGCACACCGTGGTTCCTGATGCGCTTCCTGTGATCGCAACGTTTCGTCCGTTCTCGGTGCATGTTCCCGATACGGTGTAAGAGAGCATGTCAGCTGCCGCGACATAAGCGCCAGCAGTAGGGCCCGTGATCGCAACACTTGGAGCGACCGTATCCTTATTAAAGTTTCTAGAATCCTGGGTGGCTGGATTTCCAGCAGCGCTCGTGTGGTCTGCGTAAAGCGTGAACGATCCATCAAGCGCGGTACTGACATCAACCGTAGTACTCCATGCAAGCGCAGCGCAGACGACAGTCCCTGTTCCAGCCCCAGAGATCGAAACGTTCTGACCATTATCGGAGCATGTTCCAGAGACCGGGAAAGCAGAAGCGTTCGTAATGTTCGCGTAGGTTCCTGCAGCGGGGCTTGTGATCACTACAGTCGGTACGGTCACATTCTTAACGAAGCTTCGTGAATCAGTTGTCGCTGCATTTCCAGCCGCATCGGTATGTGCTGCAGTTATCGTGACGGTCCCAGCAGCAGCAGAACCAAAGTTTAAGGCCACTGACCATGCAAGACCAGTGCATGTCGCGCTTCCCGTAGCGTCTCCTGTAATCGAAATAGTGCGAGTATTTTCCGAACAGGTACCAGAAACGGTGTAGGAGTTTTGGGAGGCGATATTAATAATAGAGTTCGCGGCTGGGGAGGTAACTAAGACCGTAGGAGCCACAGTGTCCTTCGTAAAAGACCTAGAGACTTGGGCGGCCGGGTTCATCGCGGCACTTTGGTGGTCAGCGTAGATGGTGACTGCGCCCTGTGCGGCGGCAGTAAAGTTAAGATTTGCACTCCACGCTCCGGCTGCGCACACGACGGTAGTCGATGCATCACCTGTGATAACGACGTTCTGTCCGTTTTCAGAGCAGGTTCCCGATACAGCAAAGGCCGTCACGTTTCCTGCGTTAACGAAGGATCCGGCTAGAGGATTCGTGATTGCAAGTCCCGGCACACCGGTAGTCTTAGTAAAGTTCCTCGTATCCTGAGCTGCAGGATTGCCCGCAATGTCAGAGTGATCAGCATAGATCGTAACAGTTCCGTCCGATGCAGAAGTAAAATCAAGGTTAATACTCCAAGCAAGTCCCGCGCACGCCACCGTTCCAGTAGCAGCACCCGAGATCACGACGTTTCGTCCGTTCTCGGAGCACGATCCAGTCACTGTAAATGAGCTTACGTTTCCTCCGTTAATCGTCGTAAGTGCAGCAGGAGTGGAAATCGCGACCGTCGGCAGAGTTACATCTTTAGTGAAACCGCGAGTAGCGGTGGCAGCCGCATTTCCAGCCGCGTCCCCATGATCGACCGAGATTGAAACGGCGCCGGCACCGGCCGCAGTGAAATCAAGACTAGCCGACCAATTCCCAGCCGTGCAGGTTACGGTCGCAGAAGCGCTTCCGGTGATAACGACGTTCCGCCCGTTTTCAGAGCAGGTACCCGTAACAGGAAACGACGAGACGTTTGAAGCATTCACGTAAGACGCCGCAGCAGGAGTAGAGATGGCGAGAGACGGAATGCCCGTATCTTTCGTAAACGAACGAGAGATCTGGACGGCAGAAGTTCCAGCAGTATTTGAGTGATCAGCATAGATCGTGACCGTGCCTTGGGCGGCGGCAGTGAAATTAAGATTTGCAGTCCACGCTCCCGCGGTGCACATCACGGTAGCCGAAGCGCTCCCTGAGATGACGACGTTCCGTCCACTCTCGGTACAGCTTCCTGTCACAGTGTAAGAAGCGACATTGCCAGCATTAATGTAAGAGCCCGCCGAAGGTGTAGAGAAAGCAACGACTGGAGTGGAACCATCGTAGGTGATGGCACCTGTTTGCACTCGGTTTGAAATATTTCCCGCTAGATCGCGGAGCCAGATCGAGAGGACTTTAACCCCGTTCGTGGCAGTCACTGTAAAAGCCGCAGGTAAAACTCCGTTCGTCCAGGAACAGGCTGCCACCGAAGTATTATTCTCGTTAATGCAGTAACTCGAATAAGGCGCGTTCGTAATCGCGCCGTACGAAAGGGAAAACGAAGTGGAGTTTGTCGGGTCTGAATTACCAACCGTCGCCGACGCAAGTTGCGGAGGAGTGCGGTCGATCGTCACGAGATTCGAATCGACGACGACTGAAGTTCCGTATGCATTTTTTAGATACGCGCTGAGGGTGAGGGCACCATCGGGAGCGGAGTCGAGATAACTCGTGGGTAATGCGCCCGACTTCCAGACGCAGAGATTCACATCCTGCGTATTTTCTAAAATGCAGTACTGGGTGTATTCGCCGATGACGAGGCCCCAAGATAAAGTGAGTGGAGTATTTTTCGTGGGCGATGAATCCTGGATCGTGAGTGAATTCAGAATGGCAGGAACTCCAGAGGTCGCAGTCGATCCCGTCGCCGCTTTACGAAGTGTATTAATCTGAGTGCCACAGGCCGAAAGCATGACGGCACCCGCGATTAGGATCACGCGAGAGAAATTTCGGGCGCTAATTAAATAGCTGGTGTTAAGTCGAGTCTTCAAAACGTACCTCGGTCGACTTCAGTTAAACGTATGATTACCTTACTATTATCGGTTGAAATGGGGGGGGTGCAATGTGTCACAAATGACATTTAAAATTTATCACTGCCAATTGTAAGTGCTTTAGAATTCAGGATGTTACTGATTACACTAGATTAACAAATGATTGGAAAAGTTAAGCCCTTCTCCCTATTCGAATTTAAGACCACGATCGCTGTTCTCGAAGGCTACGTCGCTTACCGCCGGGCAGAGACCCCGCAATTTAGTCTTAATTCCTGGACGAAGCGTCTTGGGTTTTCAACGAGTGGAATTTTAGTCAACGTTCTTAAAGGACGACGAAAAATTCCAATGAAAATCGTACCAAAATTTTCGGATACGATGGGTCTCACGGGAATAGAGCGTGATTATTTTAGTGCCCTCGTTGCGCGTGACCATGTAGTCAGTAAAGGTGGAGTCGAACTCGAGCGCTGCGAGAGTAAGATTCGCGCGATTCTCCATAAACTTACGACCCATACGGTTTCGGGGGATGAGGTCGACCGTTTCGCTAAGCTCGGAACTCTCGCTGTTAAAGAGATGATCGGTATTTTAGGTCAGGACGCGACACCTGAACGTGTACGAGCAGGACTACGGTTAAAACTTTCGAAAGACGAAGTCGAGCAAATCGTTGAAGACCTAGTTAGCCTTGGGTTTGTAACCCGCACGAATGAAGGGGTGCTTCAGCTCATAGAAATGGACGGAGTTGAAACGACCGATAATGTTTCCTCACAAGCGATTCGTCAGTTTCACCGAGCTTCGCTTATAAACGCAGCTGAAACCTTAGACTCCGTTCCGATCGATCGTCGCTACTTCGCAAGTTACGCACTCCCAGTCCGAAAAGACTCGATGAAGGAAGCGCAGAATGCAATCGACACCTTCGTGCATGATTTCGTAGCACGCTTCGTTGCTGAAAACGCAACCGGCGATTCTGTTTACCAAATGAATGTGAATTTCGTCCCCCTTTCAGTGGATAAAAACTTGGAGAGCCTAGAATGAAAATTTCTGTAATAGTCCTTTTTACGTCGGTATTTTCACTATCTGCTCTTGCGGGAGCAGGTGGCAGTGGCGTCCGTAACGGCGGATCGGGCGCATACTGTGGTGGCGCTGGACTCGAGGTCATCGATTCACTCTATGCAAGACGCTGGACAGATTTATCGAAAGTGCCGTCGGACCGGAATGAATTCTTTGAAATGATAAAATCCCGACTTCAGTCGACCCCGGTTTGGAAAGAGATTGAAAATGCTCTCGTGAAAAACGGTGATTCCGACTCCTGGCCACTCCTTCCACTTCCGGTCACGGACACCTATTATTATTCGATCACACCCGGATGGATCCCACTTCCGACTGCTTATTCGCCCGAAGGAAAAATTCCGGCTGTAAATCCAACCGACTCGATTTGCTCCTATCCCGCCTATGATCCCGAAATTTGCTGTGAACGAGTCATCGTCGCATCTTTTTTACCCGAAGAAGGATTTTCAAGACGTCATCCGACTCGGCAGACCGCGCTCACACGCAAGCAAAAAAACATTTTAGAGCTACATGAAGCGATTTATATCGCTGCTCGGGCGATCGGTAGGAAGGGGAGCGAGCTTCCCGATCTAAAGCGCTATCCCGAGATCGCTCGCTATATTCAGCACCCTCGATTCAAGGGCGAACTGCCGGTGACC
>JBGSHQ010000021.1:0-1674 GCA_041752095.1 Bdellovibrionia bacterium | reverse complement strand
TCACCGATTCGAACATCCAGGCCGGAATGGAATTTTTTCTGAGGGTGATGACCCCAGCGATTCGACACTTAGGAGATCTCTTCGGACGCCGAGTTAAGTTTATTCCTCACCTGATCGCGGCTGCCGATGCAATGAAGACTGGAGTCGCAGTACTCGAGCCCTATTTACTTCGCGCCAGACAGGCGTCTGGCCAAACTCGCGGTACCGTTATTTTTGCGACTGTAAAAGGTGATATTCACGATATTGGAAAGAATATCTGTATTCTGATGCTTCGAAACTTTGGATTCGAAGTCATCGATCTCGGTCGAAACGTAGAAGCGGAATTAATTATTTCGACCGCCATAGAAAAAAAGGCTCAGGTGGTTGCGCTTTCGGCCCTGATGACGACGACGATGATGCAGATGAAGGTTGTGATCGATGCGGTTAAAGAGCGTAAGCTTCCTTTTAAAGTAGTGATCGGCGGCGCCGTCGTTACGCCGGAGTTCGCTCGAGATATCGATGCGGATGGGTATTCGACCGACGTGGGTACAGTGGTTTCTGAAATGGAGAAGGTGATCGCAGTGCTTGCGGCTGCAGATAAAAACTAAGGCTGGGTTATGGCTTAGGATAACCGGACTGGCCGTCTCGGACTTCTTGGAAGAGATCGCTGACTTCGAAGACCTTCATTCCTAAAAAACCTAAGAGCATTAGTGCTGGGCTAATCGGAGAAACAAGGATCGCGATTTCACCTGCAGTGAATATCGCACCTTTCGGCCAGTAACGTTTCTGGATTGCTTGGCCGCTCCCAAATCCTACGAGGGAACCGACATAAGCGCCTGTGATGGGTCGTGTAGCAGATTCAGCCTCAATCGGTGTCGATTTTTCCTGACTTGAAAATCCTTTTTCGTAATCGGTGACCTTTACGGTGTTAACGCCGCAGGCATCTTCGTGACCTTTAATCGTTTCAGCGGGGCGTGAACGTAGAGCATCGATTTTTCCAATCTCAGACCAGTCGGATGTTTGGCAGTGGTAGGTCGGAAAATGACTGCAGCCCGACATGACGAAGGAAAAGCAGACGAATAGAATCAGGAGTCTTTGCATCGGCTCATTATTTCGGAATCTTTGCCCAGAGTCCATCAGAAGCTTGAAGTGCGATAAGCTAAGAGGGTACGTGTCAGAGCTTTACAGTAGAAAGAGCTCAGTTTTACGGGTTCTAAAGACTCGTCCTCAAATGCTTTAAAGCCCGACAGGTAGAGGGACCGCGATTTCATGATTCTAAAAACGAGCAAAAACTCAGGTGAGTACGGGAAAAAATTCTGTGTGTTCGATTGAATTTCGAGGTAAGTCCCGATGCGGTCTTGATATGAGTCGGTGTCATTTCCTTCAGGAAGAACGAGGTGCGGATTTTCTTCTACGCTCCCATTTCCATGTTGAATGCTGAGGGTCGAAGTATTCTCCGAAATTAAAACCTTTGAAATTTTCAGATCAAGCTTCGGGCAGGTAAAGCCTGTGGCCGAGAAGGCGGATGGAATGAGCGCAAAAAAAGCGAAAGCGTAGACAGGTAGTTTTGTCATATCAAAGTGCTATCAAGAGTCGGTTTTCGTTACAATCCTAAGAATCCGTGCATGCTCTCGTTCCTGATCGCGCGCATGCATCACTGAGTGATGTAACACACCCGAATTTAAGCTGGGATTA
>JBGSHQ010000020.1:0-9553 GCA_041752095.1 Bdellovibrionia bacterium | reverse complement strand
CTCTCACCAACTGAGCTACCGAGCCGAATAAAGATTGAAGTGCCTCAAGCAATTACCTAAGCTCGTGGTGCTGTGCAACTGCGAATTAAGAAAAACCTAAAATCAACCCATCGTTATCCTGTTCCAGGCCCTGTGGGCGGAACGCTGATTCGAGTCCTCATCTCAGAGCTCAAAAAGATGGAATTAGGCCTTCCTTTAACTTCGCATATCCTCTGCGCCTGTTCCGGTGGCGCTGATTCCGTCGCTCTAGCAGTACTTCTCGCACGTTACGGGCGCCGAGTGGGGGGGCACGACAGAATCACTCTTCTTCATGTAAATCATGGGTGGAGGGGGAGGGCGAGTGATGCTGACGAAAGATTTGTGATTCAGCTTGCTAAAAAATTGGGTATAAGCGTCAAGGTTGTTCGCCTGAAAGAGAAGCCGGGGAAAGGTGACTCGTGGGAGGCGCATGCAAGATCCCTTCGAAAGAAAGTTTTCATTGAAGAAGCAGGTAAGACAGGAATTGTATTCACTGCTCATCAAGCAGATGATCAAGCCGAAACACGACTCTGGAGGCTATTTACAGGTGCTTTTCACCAACTAGGCCAAGGCATTCTTGTGCGTCATGGAGTTGAAGTTCGCCCCCTTCTAGGCGTCAGACGGACTGAGCTCGTGGCGTTTCTCAAGGAAGAACGCCAAAAATGGCGTGAAGATTCATCAAATCAGGATCCACGGTTTCTTCGAGCAAGGATGAGGAAAGAACTGATGCCGAAGATTGAGGAACTTTTCCCATCCGCAATTCGAGCCATTAATTCCACGACTCCAGGCGTTAGCGATTGAACCCCGCCTAAGCCCCTGCTAGCCTTACCGAATCATGAAACCGTCACAAAAAACCGTCGCTCTCTGGTTAGTCCTCATTCTTCTCTTCGCAAGTTTATTTAAAGTTTTTGACCCAGGAAATCGCGCGAGACGGGATATCAAGTTTAGCGAGTTTGTAACTTACCTCACCGAACAGAAAGTTTCGGAAGTGACTTTCAAATCCGACAACCAAATTATTGGAGTCCTCAAAGAGCCGGGCACGGATGGGAAAAAAGTTTTCGAAACGACGGGTCCGACTGAAAACCCAGCGGTATTCGAACTCCTTCAGAAAAATAATATCACTCCGAACTACGAGCGCGCCGAAAAAACCCCGGTTTGGCAGCAGGTTTTAATTTCCTGGTTCCCGATGCTTCTTCTTTTTGTTTTCTTCTTCCTTTTCATGCGCCAACTTCAGTCAGGCGGCGGTCGCGCAATGAGTTTTGGAAAATCAAAAGCAAAACTTTTAAATGAAGCGACAAATAAGATCACGTTTAAAGATGTTGCCGGTTGTGATGAGGCAAAAGAAGAGCTGAAGGAAATCGTCGACTTCCTGAAAGATCCAAAAAAATTCACAAGGCTCGGTGGTCGGATTCCTAAAGGAGTTCTTCTCATGGGTTCGCCTGGAACGGGTAAAACACTTCTTGCTCGCGCGATTGCAGGCGAAGCGGGTGTTCCATTTTTCTCCATTTCCGGATCTGATTTCGTTGAAATGTTTGTCGGTGTGGGTGCTTCACGTGTTCGTGATCTTTTCGAACAAGGGAAGAAACAAGCTCCGTGTTTAATTTTTATCGATGAAATCGATGCAGTCGGTAGGCACCGAGGCGCCGGAATGGGCGGAGGACACGACGAGCGCGAGCAAACTTTAAACCAGTTGCTCGTCGAGATGGATGGATTCGAATCAAACGAAGGCGTCATTTTAATTGCAGCAACAAACCGCCCTGATGTTCTTGATCCTGCTCTCTTACGTCCAGGTCGGTTTGATCGCCGCGTTCATGTTTCACCGCCTGATTTAAATGGGCGTGAAGCCATCTTAAAAGTTCACACGCGGAAAACTCCACTTTCTGCGAACGTAGATCTTTCGATTATTGCGCGAGGAACACCAGGATTTTCGGGGGCCGACCTAGAAAATCTTGTGAACGAAGCGGCTCTTCATGCTGCTCGAAAAGACAAGAAGACGATTGATCTTTCTGACTTCGAGGACGCTAAAGATAAAGTTCTCATGGGTGTTGAGCGAAGGAGTATGACTCTTTCGGAGAAAGAAAAGAAAACAACCGCTTACCATGAGTCAGGGCACGCGATCGTAGGTAAATTCATGCCCGGCACGGATCCGATTCATAAGGTGACGATCATTCCTCGTGGGATGGCGCTCGGTGTGACGATGACTCTTCCCACCGAAGACCGCGTGAATATGGACCGTGAGAAGGCCGAAAATAATATCGCGTTTCTTATGGGTGGACGAGTTGCAGAAGAGCTCGTTCTGAACCAGAAAACTACGGGCGCTGGTAACGACATCGAACGCGCTACCGATATCGCACGCCGAATGGTCTGCGAATGGGGCATGAGTGATGTGCTCGGGCCATTAGCTTACGGAGCCAAAGAGGAGCAAATCTTCGTCGGCAGAGATTTATCGAGAAGTCGGGATTTTTCGGAACAGACTTCCCAGACGATTGACCGTGAGGTTCGGGATATTGTTGAGCGCAATTATAAGCGCGCGAAAATGATACTTGCTGATAAAATCGAACTTCTCCATGAGATGACTCGAGCACTGATCGAGTATGAGACGATTGATGGAGCTGAAGTTGACCTCATTTGCCGTGGCGAAAAGCTCGTGCGCGCTACGCCCCCTGTAGACACGAATGTCGGCGGAGCCGCAGCTGCAGCGGCGGCTGAACTTGCTTCAAAAACAAAGAAGGATGAGGGTAACGGCGGAACAGCCCCTGTTCCAGCCTAAATCAGAGTGAAAGATCTCCTCATCAATCTCCAGTCGAGCGTTCGTCTGATAGATCTTCTCGATGTAGGGATAGTGGCATTCATTGTTTATCGTGTGCTTCTCCTCATCAAGGGAACGCGGGCGATGCAGATGCTCACCGGCCTTGGGATTATGGCGATTGGTTTTTTTCTGTCGTCAGCCCTCGAGCTTTTTACGACTCATTGGCTTCTTTCGCATTTCTTTGATTATTTAGTTCTCATCGTCATTGTTTTATTCCAAGACGACCTAAGACGGGCTTTAACAAACGTCGGAAAGAATCCTTTCTTTTCTTCTGCGTCGAGTGAAGCGGCACGTGCAAATGTCGATGAAATCGCACGAGCAGCCGCTCGGCTCGCAAAAGAAAAAATTGGTGGCCTCATTGTTCTTGAGCGAGAAACGGGTTTAAAAAACTTCATTGAGACGGGTTCAAAACTGGATTCCCAAGTTCGAGCAGAACTTATTTATTCAATATTTGTGCCGACTTCACCGATTCACGATGGAGCGCTCATCATAACGGGTGGGCGGATTGCGGCTGCTGGATGCTTTCTACCGCTTTCGAAAGATCCAAACATCGATAAACGTTTTGGAACTCGTCACCGCGCAGCACTTGGAATTACGGAAGACTCCGATGCAATCGTGGTCCTCATCTCTGAAGAAGCCGGCGAAGCTCATCTTGTTAAAAATGGAAAGATCATTACAAATCTAAATGAGAGTGAAATGGTTCAGAGTTTATCCGCGCTGCTCGATCTTTCACGTCCGAATGATTCGATTCCAAAAAGAATGCGTGGCTGGCTTTCTGCGGTTCGTGAAAGAAGAAAGGATCGTTCATGAATCCTCTCTTTAAGCTTTTTGCAGGAAATACTGGATCAAAAATTGTTTCTGTCATCATAGCAGTTGTTCTCTGGGTGGTAGTACTGGGATCTCGAGCAGTCGAGGTGAGTAAAGAAATTCCAATCATCATTACGACACCGAATGATCTTGTGATTAGCAACGAAGTCCCTGAGAAAGTTGTCTTCAAGCTTTCGGGCCCTAAAGCATTTCTTCGAGCCATTCTCGATCGCCCTGAAGATCCGATTCGAGTGAATCTTACGGGTGCGCGTTCCGGGCTAGTGACTTATCGTTTTTTTGCGGACAATATTCGTCTACCCATTGGTGTTCGAGTCCTTCAAGTGAATCCACCCTCCATGATCGTAAAGCTTGAAGCTCAAAAAGCGAAGGAAGTGCCGGTAAGGCTCGAGATGCGTGGATCCCTTCCGGATGGTTATGTTTTAAGGAAAGCTGAAGTATCTCCGCGGACGATTAAGATTCGAGGACCTGAAAGTAAAATTGAAAGTATTAGTGAAGCGCCAACATTACCGATTGATCTTTCGCAGATTCATACAGCGGTTCAGCTCGAAGCACAGTTTGATATGAGTCGACTCGGAGTTCGTATTGAAGGCACACCACCCAAGGTCTCACTCGATGTATCTGCGATTCAGGCTAACTTTAAGATTAAGGTTCGTACTTCAGACATTAAAGTTGAGTCCAAATATGATTCTAGAATCGATGAACCGTCGGTAGTTGTTTATGTTCGTATGGAGTCTGATGATATTCCTAAGCTTGACCCATCTAAAGTTTCTCTTTCCGTGGACTTGAAAGATAAATCTAAGGGTCGGTACGTGAGTAAAATAAAGGTTTCATTGCCATCGAATGTCGGGATGGTCAGAACCGTTCCGGATTCGGTACGAGTCACTTTGTATTAGGATGGGTATGGAACAAAAAAAATTATTTGGGACAGACGGTGTTCGAGGAGTAGCCAATGCTTGGCCGATGACGGGCGAGATGGCGATGGCGATTGGTCGTACGATCGCACACGTACTGCAGACAAAACCTGAACTTCATGGAAAAACATCTCTCCCGGTTGGCATTCGGGGACTTGAATCTAAAGGTAAAAATCGTCGCGCAAAAATTGTCATTGGAAAGGACACGCGACTTTCGGGCTACATGCTTGAACAGGCATTTGCATCCGGAGTACTCTCCATGGGCGCAGATGTTATTCTGATTGGTCCACTCTCTACCCCTGGTGTCGCGTACATCACCCACAGTATTCGTGCTGATGCTGGTATTATGATTTCTGCTTCCCATAATGCGTATGAAGATAATGGGATTAAAATATTTTCTTCGGATGGATTTAAACTTCCAGATAGCTTGGAAGAAGAGATCGAAAAAATCGTAAAAAACAATACGCTTTCTGAAGCCACTCGTCCCACTGGAGACTTAGTCGGTAAGGCTTTCAGGCTGGATGATGTTCATTATCGATATGTGGTTTTCTTAAAATCTCGCTTTGCGGATGACCTTGATTTGATCGGTGTAAAAATTGCGATTGATTGTGCAAATGGTGCTGCTTACAAAACCGCTCCTCTCGTATTTGAAGAGTTAGGTGCAGAAGTGATTAAAATTGGAGTCTCACCCAATGGTCTAAATATTAATAAAGACTGTGGGGCATTACATCCGAAGCTCATTTCAGAAAGCGTGAAGAAAAATCACGCCCATATTGGTATCGCGCTTGATGGTGATGGCGATCGCTGCATTCTCACAGATGAAAATGGAGAAGTGGTGGATGGTGATCAGATTATTGGCCTCTGCGCGATTGAAATGAAGCGCGCAGGGAAACTCGACCATAATACAATCGTCACCACTCCCATGTCGAATATTGGACTTGATCAAAGCTTAGCGGAGCATGGTATTTCTATGGTGCGCGCAAAGGTTGGCGATCGACATGTTGTCGAAATGATGCGGAAAAATGGTTATAAACTCGGTGGCGAACAGTCGGGGCATATCATTTTTCTTGATTCCGCTACGACAGGAGATGGAATTCTGGCTGCTCTTAAAGTGCTTGAAGTTATGAAGCGAACGGGCAAACCCCTTTCTGAGTTGAAGCGGCAAATTAAACTTTATCCTCAAGTTTTAGAAAATGTTCGAGTTCGAGAACAAAAACCGGTTGATACCTTACCGGCTGTGAAAAAAATGATCGAAGATGCCGAAAAAAAGCTCGGAACAAAGGGCAGGGTTTTCGTGCGCTATTCTGGTACCGAGCCCTTAATCAGAGTGATGGTTGAAGGTGAAGATGAGTCCATGATTCGAACGATCGCAACCGAAATTGCAGCACTTTTTAAGAAAGAGATCGGATGAAGAATTTCGAAGTACCTCGTTTAGGTGTGAACATCGACCATATTGCTACACTGAGGCAGCTCCGCCTCACTCCTTATCCCTCACTCCTTGAAGCTGCAAAAATTGTCGAAACTTCGGGTGGGCAGCAGATCACTGTTCATCTGCGAGAAGATCGTCGCCATATTCAAGACCAAGATGTGATCGACCTTAGAAAAGCTCTCAAGGTTCCTCTGAATCTGGAAATGGCCGTTACCGACGCGATGTTAAAGAATGCTCTTAAGATTAAACCGAAATGGGCATGCCTCGTCCCTGAAAAGCGGAGCGAAGTTACTACCGAAGGTGGCCTTGATTTAAAAAAAGGAAATAAAAAAATTAAGTCCTGCATCGCTCGACTTAAAAAAGCAAAAATTCTTGTAAGTTTATTTGTGGAACCGTCGATCGAAGCGATGAAACTAGCGGCAGAGCTTGGTGCGGACGCGGTCGAACTCCATACAGGTCAATACTGCCTTGCGAGTCAGGGAGCGTTTGGAAAAAATTCTTCAAATCGACGAGATAAAGAATTAAGTCGTATTTTGAATTCAGGATTGATCGCCCGAAAATTAAATCTGCGTGTTCACGCGGGACATGGTTTTGATTATTTAAACGTTCGCCCTGTTGCTGAATTACTCGACAGCGAGGGGCGCCCTTTAATTGAGGAATTTAATATTGGCCATGCGATCGTTTGTCGGGCGGCTTTAGTGGGCCTAGAGCGTGCTGTAAAGGAAATGGTTTCAGCAATTCAAGCACCCTAAATGGGAGAAAAATGATGATGAAGCAAGCAAATGAGTCGATGCGGGTCACTACCAGTACAGAGATGCGAGAAATTGACCGCTTAGCTGAAGAGCAATACGGAATTTTACCTGAAATTTTAATGGAAAATGCAGGTCGCTCAGCTGCACAAATTCTTCTTGAGAATTATCCGACTGCTGGGACTGAAACAGAGATCCTTGTTTTTGCTGGAAGCGGAAATAATGCGGGCGATGCGTTTGTAGCTGCTCGGCGACTTCTTGGAATCGGAAAAAGGGTTCGAATTTTTTATATCGAGCCAAGTAAGAAATACCCATCGTCGGTTGAAAGAAACTTTCAAATCTTAAAAAAAATGGGGGCTAAGCTTTCGTCGATCGACCAAATCGGAAGTGTTGAAGCTTTTCTTTCCCAAGCACCGGGTCCTTTCACAGTAGTCGACGGTTTATTGGGCACAGGCCTCAAGGGTGACCTTGAGGGGCTTTATGCTGACGTAGTTGAAGTCATTAATAAAATGAAAGCCCGAGAAGTGGTCGCACTCGATATTCCTACTGGCGTTTCGGGCGATACGGGTATGATCCATGGAAACGCGGTTCAAGCGAGCCTTACCGTTTCATTTGGATTTCCGAAACTGGGTCATTTTCTTCCGCCCGGAGCGGCTAAGCGTGGAAGTCTTGTCAATGTAGATATCTCGCTTCCTTACCGGTTTAGAACCGAAGGAGATCAGTTTCTACTCCTTCGGTCGCCGCTATCCGCACTTTTAAAAGAGCGGGATCGTTATGGGCATAAAAATTCTTTTGGTCACACGCTTCTTATTGGTGGCGCCCCTGGACGTACGGGTGCGATTGAGATGGCATCGAGGGCTTGTCATCGAATTGGAACTGGGCTTGTCACTGTGGCGACTTGGGAAGAAAGCTTCGAAGGTCTCATGCAGAAGCTTGCAAGCGAGACGATGGGCGTTTCACTTAAGTTAGAGGGTAAAGATTACGAGTTCTATCGTCAGACAATTCCTACTTATTCTAGCATCGTTGTTGGGCCGGGTCTGGGCATGAGACCCGAAGGAAGAAAAATTATCGAGGAACTCTTAACCCGATATGAAGGGCCGATGGTACTTGATGCGGATGCCCTGAATCTGATCGCAGATCACGGCATGCATGACTTACTGGTTTCGAGGCGTGCGCCTACGGTGCTTACACCTCATCCGGGTGAAATGGCCAGACTGCTCGGCCTTCCTAAAGACGAAGTGATGCGAGATGTGATTAAGAGCCTGAAAGCCGCAGTGGCTAAGACGCACGCCATCGTTCTTTTAAAAGGGGCGGCAACACTGATTGGTTCTCCCGATAGCCGAATTTATCTCAATCATTATCCTAATGATGGAATGGCGACCGCGGGGAGTGGGGATGTGCTTGCAGGAATGATTGGTGGACTGCTTGGTCAAAAAATGGATCCCTCGGATGCAACCTTGCTCGGTGTCTATCTCCACAGTCTTGCAGGTGGGATTGCAGCCGAACTTAAGGGACACCGGAGTATGACCGCGACCGATATCATCGAGAATATTTCTAATGCCTTCAAAGAAATCAAAACCGATCGGGAGTCAAAACTTTCGATCGAATGTCGCGCAAACTTACTCTGAGCCAGAACTCGTACTAGCCGCGAGAGAATGGGTATCTGGGATTAATCCCGGCCTCCCAATGCCGAGGTTTATTTTAAAGGGCGAAATGGGCGCAGGAAAATCTACTCTCGCGCGTGCGCTGATCGATGCACTCGGAGTGGACCGAGCTGCTGAGGGAAGTCCAACCTTTGCGATTGCGCATGAATATGTTTCTCGAAGAGGAATACGCATTCTTCATGCAGATGGATATCGATTAAAGAGCGAGGTCGAGCTGGAATCCACAGGATTACTCGAACCTCTTTGGGATCCTGATACTCTCGTTCTATTTGAATGGTTAGATCTGTTCCCAGTCACAGAGGAGAAACTTTTTAAATCGGGACTGCCGATTATCCAAATCACCTTAAGTATCCATTCAGAAAATCTAAGGAAGGTCGTCTTAAGCCGCTAACGAGATGAGACCGTCATTCTTTGCTGACCCGAGCACATCGGAATGAAAGGTCGGAAGAAGGGACTGAATGGAAGCTTCTGTAATGAAAGCAATCATTCCTTCTTTTCCGGAGAGTTCCTTCACCTTTACGAAGGTCAGAAATTCATTCGACTTAACCTGAAACGCTTTACGAATCGCCAAGCGATCCACTCCGGTAGCTCCAGCAGCACCCAGGTTTGAAAACTCAGCGAATCCATTTTTGCCAATGGCACTCCAGAGATCTGTGAAACTTTCGGGTGAGAATACCATCCCATTCCAAAACCGAGTTCTGGATGTTGTTCCTGGGGTTTGAAGGATTGAGCTCATCAGGTAGGTCGTGCCGTCTTGCCCATCAAATACGATTGCGGACGTGATCTTAGGCTTCTGAAATAGGGGAGTCAGGCCGGAGGCAGCAAACGCGCCAGCGGGGTAAGACTGTGCGGTGACAGGTTTGGTCACTTTTTGGGGTTGGAATGGGGTAGCAGGGCGAGTTTTAAGTCCAGATCCGACGCCACTCTGATGGGCAGGTATTTCAGGGATCGGTTCCGCTAAAATAGGGCTCGCCAGGCTGATTTCAGACGGTTGTGATTCGACTTGACTGGGCATGGGACGCTCAATCGTAACCGTCGGTTCAAGCGTCACCATACTTGAGTAATCCGTTTTATGTGGAGGCGCGGCGCGTGTAGAGGGTGAACCTTGCGTTTTTACTACATTTTTCTTATAGAGTAATGAGGTT
>JBGSHQ010000019.1:0-4676 GCA_041752095.1 Bdellovibrionia bacterium | reverse complement strand
TCCGTTTGGAAGGCGGGTGCCAGGGTTGTGGGAAGGCGGACGTCACCTTGAAACAAGGCATCGTAACGGCGATCAAGCAGGCTGTCTCTACGGTCCGAGAAGTACTCGACGTTACTGACCACGCAGGTGGCACGAATCCCTATTATCAACCCAACAAGTCGTGATAGGTCTCGAAACGCAAAGAACGCACCATTTGCCGTCACTGCCCGTACGGTAACGGCCCCATGGAGACGAGGCTTCGTGAGGTCTTCAGTTGCAATGACATTACCATCGAGGCGACCGTGAAAAATGATTTTGGATTTACGATTTCCGGTGTTCGCATTCCATCGTTTCTTTACGGAACGGCGTGGAAAGGGGACGACACCGAACGTTGTGTCGAGTCCGCGCTTGCAGCCGGATTTCGAGGAATCGACACGGCAAATCAGCGCAAACACTATTTCGAAGCTGGAGTCGGCACAGCGATCAAAAAGTGTATTTCTCGCGGGCAGTTGACTAGAAAGGATCTTTTCCTTCAGACGAAGTTCACTTCGATTGAAGGCCAGGATAAAGATCTACCCTACGATGCGGATGCCTCGTACGACGCGCAGGTAAAACAGTCGTTCGCAAGCTCTCTTGAGCATCTGCATACTGACTATCTTGATTCGTATGTTCTGCATGGCCCGACCAGCGCAAGAGGGCTTGGTGCCGCAGACTGGGAGATCTGGCATGCGATGGAGAATCTCCAGCAGCAGGGTCTAGTCAAATTACTCGGAGTCAGTAACGTCGACCTAGAACAGCTGCGCGCAATTTGTGAAAGATCCAAGGTGAGACCCACGTTCGTTCAAAATCGATGTTACGCACGGAGAGGATGGGACAGCGAAATTCGTGCCTATTGCCGTGAAAATCAGCTGGTCTATCAGGGATTTTCCCTGCTTACCGCCAACCAGGAGATCTTTAGAAATCCACTGTTCATTGAGCTCGTTAAGGAGAAGGGCTGTAGTCCCGCACAGGCGATCTTTCGATTCGCCCTGAGTGTCGGCCTGCTCCCTCTCACTGGCACGACGAATCCAGAGCACATGAGCGAGGATTTGGAGAGCGTGAAGTTCGTGCTGAGTCCCGAGGAGGTACGGGTCATCGAAGGGCTTTCTATTTGATGTGGACCTCTTAGCGGGAAGTCCGAGGGAGCGAAAAAGTGAAGGTGCAGTAGGCCCAGAAAAGCCTCCAGTTTTTGAATTCTTGAATTTATTTTTTTGGCTTTTAAGAGCTAAGAACGCCAGAGCAGAACCTTATCTGGCCGGTGAGAATAGTTTTTCCATCTTAACGCTGTCGTCCTTAGACGATCGGGTTTGGAATGGAACCGCCTTCGGTCTCCCAGCGTGCCAGCGCGCGGCGCTTTAGAACGTCAGCAGACTCGTGTTGCCCTTCAATCAGATTGCCCTTCTTGATAGTAGTCATTGACTTGTCAACGCAGGCTTTCCGAGGCGCCCGTTCAACAACGCTTGGTACCTGCTTGGCGCTTACCTTCAACTTCGTTGCCATTAGTTTTGGTTCTGCAGTCGACTTATTTTCATTCACCGTGCAATGAGTCCGCACGATGGATAACAGAGCATCAATATTAAATGGTTTTTTGAGGAACCCGAAACAGCCCATTTCTTCTCCATCTCTACTTTCTGCCGCTGCCGACACAAGATAGACAGGAATGGGCACAATAGTATGGGGTCTCTTTGAAAATGCGGTCATGAATTCTCGACCATTCATAATGGGCATCATCATGTCGAGCAAGATGAGACAGGGTTCCTGGTAACCGTCTAAGAACGCCACTGCATCTTTACCATTTACGCAAGTTTCGACCGCAAAGCCCTCTCCTTCAAGAATTTCCCGGCAAGTTGCTCTAATATCGTCATCATCTTCCACTATTAAAATTTTTGGATGTTTCATAAATAGGACCTATGAGGCAGCTTTCATGCCGACCACTAAAGTATAAAAAGGTTAGTTGCCGAGCGTTCTCAGCAACTCGCAAGAAACCGGCATTAAGGCTCAGTCCCAGCAGATGGAACTTCCTTGATGCAACGTTCCCCCAAAAGTGTGAGTATCTTTTCTTTTTTATCGATGAGGCGAATCGAACTTTTCCCATCCATCCATACAGTACTGCATCGCAAGAAACGTGCTAGCTCGTTTTTAACCATTGCACCCCACAATCAAGGCTAAGAATATTCGGAAAGAAGTTCAGGTACTCTTTCTGGGTCATGTCCCACCCGATTTTTATCAAAGTACTCAATAAGGCGGAATTCGAAGCGCGGCGTAACACTTTGAGCAACGGCATGCTTGGCTTGAACTACACACGTTTCGGTAAATCCTTCTCTGGTTGGGGCTGGACATAATACCTACGGACAAATTTTCGACTATACGGATTTGAGCTCCTTTTTCAGTCGGAAAAGCTCAATGAAGATGTTCGCCTTACTCTTGACCGCGTGGGGATTAAGCGGTTTGGAAAGAAAATCCACAGCGCCGCTTTCGTAACTCTTATAGGAGAAAATCGGGTCATTCGAGGATGCGGTCACGAAGATAATCGGAATATTTCTGGTCCTATTCGTTCCTCGCATGAGTTCAGCGAGCTCAATTCCGTCCATAATGGGCATTTGAACATCGAGGAACGCGAGGGCAAATTCATGGAGAAGCAGGAGTCCCAACGCCTCAGCCCCGGATTGGGCGGTAAAAATCGCGACGTCATCGCGCCTGAGTAATGCTTCCAACGCGAGAAGATTGTCCTTAAGATCATCGACGAGAAGAATCTTGACCTGATCGGCAGCGGCGCGGTTTTTATTCATCATCGAAGTTCCATAAGCAAATGTCCGATTTCATCGAGCGATAGAATATGCTCATCTATATCGTTTAAATTTATCGTGGCGGAAAGTAATGCGTATCCCGCATCAGGCATAGCGCGAACTTGAGCGGTGGCAGGGTCTTGAACTAGGGCGAGACCGCCTGCTTGATGGATTTGTTTCAGTCCCTCGGCTCCGTCCTGGTTAGCTCCAGTGAGAAGCACACCTACTAGGTGGCTACCAAAGGCGTCTGCGGCTGATTCAAAAAGGACGTCAATGGAAGGGCGCGAGTACTGCACGGGGTCTTCCCGAGATAGAGAGAAACTCAGATCGCATTCAACAAGAAGGTGATAGCCCGGGGACGCAAAGTAAATCGTCCCGGGAGAAATGATTTCTTTCTCGTCAGCGTCTTTGACCCGCATCTCAGTTTTCGAACCAAAAAGTTCTGCAAGAAGGCTCGGCTGGTCGCCAGGTATGTGCAGCACAATGATAATGGGAACGGGTACCTTTGCAAGCTGTTCCAATGCTTCCTTGCCATCGTGTGCAGTCCGAACCGAAAAGCCCTCCGCTGTAAACACCATCTCAAGCGAACTAAGAATGTCGTACTCATCGTCTACGATAAGGATAGTCTTTGAAGCCTTTTCCATCGCTTAGCTTCTTCGCTTTTTTGAAGGTTTGGCCGAAGGATGACGCCTTTCAGATTTACGGCTACCGCTTTGCCCTTCTAGATTCAGAAACCCTAAGTTCCGAGCTTCGCTCGATAGAATTCCGTGTGCGCTACTCACAGCGCTTAAAACTGTTACTCCGTTGTGATCAATCTGAAATTCTCTCAGGGACGGATCATAGATCGCACTTCTTACCTTCAGAATTGAAATGACTCGCATCATTCGTGCCTGGAACTCAATATTTCTGAGGAGCAAAAGTGTTTCGTTAAGGGCGGATAGCTCAGCAATTTTCCGAGGGGCATGCTCTTGGAAAAGGGTAGCCTCTTCAATGAGCACTACGGTCACTCCCAAAGTTTTAAGCTTCAAAACGAGCGCGACAAAAAAGCGATTGATGCGAGCAGGATCAGTAGCAGAATGGCGAAATCCTACCACTCCATCTATGACGACACGTTCAGCCTTGGTTCGACGAACGGACTGGAGGAGGTTTTCACCGAGTTCGTCCAGCTCCTGTTCGAGCGCCGGGTGCCATAAAAGTTCGATAGTTCCCGCTTTAACTGATTTGCGGATATCGAGCTTAAGGGCTTCGGCTTTTTCTATGAGATCTTCGGGTGTTTCGTAGAATCCGAAGTAGAGCCCTTTCTCGCCTTTCTTCGCGCCCGCCTGTAAAAAATTCAGCGACAATAGAGTCTTTCCAACACCAGCGGCACCGATCAGCGTGGTGACCGAACCTTCAAGAACTCCGCCGCCCATCATTTCATCCAAGCCAGAAATTCCAAATGAAAGGCGTTCGGTCTTCTTGGCTCGTGGCGAACCGCGAAGCGTGGGGACTAATGACTCAATCCTTGGAACGACGTGAATCCCCTCGGCGGAGATGGAAAAAAAATGTTTTCCAGAGAGGTGACTACTGCCTCGAAATTTTCTTACCTCGATTTGCCTTGCTGTTCTCAATCCAACGTTCTCATGATGAAGGGCAATTACCCCATCTACCATCGTGTACTCAGGATTCGACGCTTGGCCCACCATCGACGATAAAAGAAAACCTGTGCATCCCGAAGTCGCCAAAAAACTATTCAGTTCATACGTAAACCTCCGAAGCGCTAAAGCAGACTCTCCAAGATCTCCAATCGTCGTAAGGCCATCGAGCATAACGATTGTGGCTTTTTTTTCTCTGACCACCTTGGCTATCTGAGTGAGCAGGCCCTTAAGCCCC
>JBGSHQ010000018.1:0-5423 GCA_041752095.1 Bdellovibrionia bacterium | reverse complement strand
GAAGCAAGCAAGGTAAAGAACATCCCGTTCGTATCGGGTACAACTGTTCCGGAAGGTGTGGTGACACTGAGTCCAGAGTCATCGAACGATACAGAGTGTAACTTAGCCTCTAGGTTCAGATAGCTTCTTCTCGGGCGAAGTGGAAACTCGAGCCCTCCACCAAAAGAGAGTCCGAGAGCATTATACTTAATGGGGTCATTCGGAGCGGTAACTGCATTTTCTGACTTCGAGTAACTTCCTGCACCTAGAATCAGGAATGGTCCCGCAAAGGTAACTGCTGCGGTCGAATCACGAGTTTCAAAATAATAACGAAGCTCAGTTCCGAACTTAAAGAGATTAAAGTCGCGCTTCGTTGTGGGGTCTTCTCCAGCGTCTCTTGCACCCGTATACTGGTGTTTCGCCGAATAAATACCGAGCGTGAGGGCAAAATTAAAATCAAACCAATAATGCACTCGGAGTTCAAACGCAGGAAGTCCGCCCGTAAAAAGAGTACCACGATTTCCAAGAGCACCTTCATAACCGAGTCCAAGACTCACACCGAAAAATCTTCCGTACTGAAAAAAACGAGTGTCTTCGGCTTCTTCTTCATCGTTGAACTCGCCGAAATTGGTATAAGGAGTTGGTTTAAAATCATCTTCTTCAGGCTGCTGAGTTTTTCCCTTGGAGGATTCACCCGTCGCCATGGGGTCACCTGTGACAGCGGGAGGTGGAGGATCCACAGCAAAAGCAGCAGTCGGCAGGAGCACAAAAAGCGCTAAACGTGAAAATTTCAACATCAACTTAGAAGTAGAAGCGCATTCCGGCATTTAAGAATGAAGCTCCCATTGTTCTGAAAATCATAGAACCGGAGAGGTTCGTTAAATCGCCACCCACTTCGAAAGAAAATCCAAGACTCTCAAGACCCGGAATAAAAAACTCGGCTCCAAATCCACCCTGAAGATCGATACCGGACTGCGAGTTTGCTGCAACAAGCCCAGCGGCAAGCATGCTATAAAAATTTAAGTTATTTTCAAAAAATAGGTTTTTGAAAAACTTAACTCCGATGACGGAGTTACCCGGATTCGTAGTCGCCATTCCAACCACGCCTGCGAAAGCCACATCCTTAGTAACCGCGTACTTCGCTGCGATGGCAGGGACTGAGTTTCCGGATTCTCGATAATTTGCAAACTGTGCGTTATACCCCAGGCCGAGCCGGCCTTGGAGATCGCGCGCATGGGCGGATGGAAGTGCTGCAAAAACAGCCAAAAAGAGGGGAGCAGTAAACAGGATTAAACCCTTGATCCGATTCATCTTCTATAAAGGGTAACGGGGGTCTTTCCTTTTGACAACCCTAGGGTGCTCCCATAAACCAAGAATATGTCTAATACTGCAACTCACTCGTCCGGTTCCCAAGATGTTATCTCCGATTCTATGACTCGTATCGCCACGACTGCATCAAAACAAAAGAAGCTCGTAGCTGTCGGAGTCGTTCTCATTTTAGCTGCCACGCTGGCTGCAAGTCTCTACCTCACAAAGCGAAATACCTTTCGTGCTCAAGCCGCAGAAGGACTTTTTAAAGCTCGCCAGTCTTTAAGCGAAGAGAGTAAAGCTTACGCTGAGTCGATTAAGCCAGTGGTTGCGAAGTCTGCGACTACAAAAAAAGTAGAATCACCTCCGCCTAACATTGAATTCGCGAAGTTCGATGTCGACACTGTCATGAAGAAAAGTGTGACTGAGTTTGAAAAAGTAGCTGACGGATTCCCTGGAACCCAAGCAGCTTACGACGCAAAAATGCAACTGGGGAGCCTTTACTTCGACCATGGCGCTACGCCTGCTTTGCTCGGAAAGTCAGCCCAATGGTTTGAAAAAGCTTCTGTTACTGCCCCCTCGAACGATCAGGTTATTTTTGCTCTTTATAACTCCGCTTATGCGCAGGAAGCGCTCGGGCACTGTGCCGAGTCTGTGAAGCTTTTTGATCGTGCACTCAGTTCTGGATCAGGACCGATTCAAGGCGAACTTCTTCGTGGAAAAGCACGTTGCCAGGAAACCCTCGGTGATAAAACCGGAGCAAAAGCAACTTACGAGAATATCATTAAAGCGCTTCCAAACACGGATCATTCGAAATTTGCTGAATCAAAGAAAGCCGCTCTATGATTCGATCCTCGATTCGATCCTCGATTCGATCCTCACACCTTGCGCTGAGCCTCTTACTCATTCTCGCAAGTAGTTGCGCAGGAAAAAATATCCACCACGAACTCACGATGGACACGAAGGTGCTGACGCGCGGATGGACACTCCCTACTCATGGCGCATTCGAAACGAATGACCGGGGCTTTGAATATTCGGGTAGCGCTCTTTACGAGAACACCCTTATTTTTGGAAATTCTTCATCGGGTGTTACTTCCATTTACCCTGGCCTCCTTCGGAGGCGGTGGAATTTTCCGGTGAAGAATGGAGTCGTAAGCGAACCCGCCATCGATAAGAAAAGTGTTTATATCGGTGGGGGAGACGGATTTCTCTACTGCCTGAATGCAGACACCGGAAAACTCAACTGGAAATATGAAACCAGACAGTCTCTTATCTCGAAACCGACCGTCTCGAATGGGCGCGTTTTCATTACGACTGCTGACGACGCGATTTATGCCTTCGATGCAGGCACTGGAAAATGGCTATGGAACTATAAACGCCGCACTCCTCAGACCGCGACCATTCACGCTGCTTCTACGCCGCTTGTGGATGGTGGAGAAGTTTTAGCTGGAATGAGCGACGGATTTCTCGTTGCTGTTTCTCTCGATGACGGAACGTTAAAGTGGGAACGAAAACTCCAAATCACTTCGAAGTTTACCGACGTCGATGCTGGCCCGGTTCTCTATGGTGATACAGTCTATCAACCTTCCTACGATGGAGCTCTCTACGCTCTTAAGCGTAAAGGTGGCGATACGGTCTGGCGCTACGATGCGGGTGGAGCTCGAAAAATAACGATCGATGATCAGGTGATTTATCTTCCATCAAGTAACGGAACGGTTTACGCGCTCTCGCGTGCGAATGCTAAAGTACTCTGGCAATTCGATCTCGACAGAGGAGTACCAACCCAGATCACGATCACCGATCGCCACGCGATCTTCGCCTCGTCACACCAGTATCTTTACGTCGTAGATAAGGCGACAGGGAAGGGACTCTATCGCTATAACGTTGGCGATGGAGCGGGATTCTCCAGTAATCCGACCTACGATAAGGCGACTGAGTCACTCTATATTCTCTCGATGGCAGGTAATCTTTACCAGTTTAAGATTCGTAAGCCCGGTGCACGCGAACCGGATCAGTACCGGTTTGAGAGTGCTTATTCTTCAAAATAAGTCGGGGTCGATAAGATTATAATCGATTTGATGTTGACCTCGAGTCAGTCGATCCACTGATGAACGAAAAACTTCGTCCATTCTAGGATCTTCCATCGTCAGTTGTAAAATTCTACCGAAGGAAAAAAAATGAACATCGGTAGTTGTTCCCCAGTCGTCGCCTAGAGCATCGCGTATTTCCTTCGGAACATCACCCACTGAATCTGTAACCCATTTCTTTGTATCATCGGGCCGCAACCGACGAGCGGCTTCAGAAATTTCTGGATTTCGAGTCGCGATGGAAATGGGATTATTTTGGGTGATGAGCTTTGCCCAAATATCCTTGATTGATGTGTTGGGGAAAATCGCACGCGCCTGAGTCACTGTGGCAGCGGCAACACTAAATAGCACTCGGTTGACATAAAATGGATCTTCAAGCAACTGGGCAGGGTCGAGGCCAGAAACTTCAATCGCACTCCGATCATGACTTAAAATTCCTGCTCCTTTTGATTCAGTAGCATCGATATATCGGCTCGCTTTTCTAAGTCGCTTCGTTAAGGGCATTTGTAGAAGTCGCTCCACAGCTGCCTTAGACTTCACCTCACCAATACCTGAGTCTCGGAGTTGAGCATGTATGGAATTCACGCCCCATGCTGAAAAATCCTGAATGAGTATCGGGTGAGGGGAGGAACGTTTTAATCCTCGCCAGTCAGCCTCTATCCATAATGTTCCACGAAAACTTTCAATGAGATCTACCAGGATATTATCCGCAAATCTCTGATCGGCGATGATCGAGTTCAAATCACGAATTAAGGCTGAGCTTTTAGAAAGTGTGTGGACCTTTAAGATGTCGCTGAGTGGAATGAGAAGTATCGAGTCACCGTCTCTGACTGCATTTTTTGAAAACTGTGTCCCTGGAAATCGTCTGAGGTAACTGAGAGTATGTGCCGGACTAATCGCATGCACTGTGATGAATGCATCTTTAACGTCTCCACCTAAAGACCTTAACTCCCTGTAAGCCTTTTGGGTTGCGAAATTAAGAAGGGTATCAATATCTCCTGCTTCGACTTGGGCTGCTCGGCCCCACTCCCAAAGAAAAGGGTATTTCTTTCTATCGATCTGTAAAGCCAAGTCTTTCCATTTAGGTTCAAGCATCCAAGGTAAAATGCGAGTTTTGATTCCATTTTCATAATCTTGACCACTAATACTCCAGAGCGATGCCACTTCACGGTGATCATGAATTTGTTCAAAAAAGCTGATTTGTCTTGGGGAAAGTTGATTTCCTAGCTTGGAGTAATCTGTAACCTGAGCCGCTGTCAGTATTCCACGCTTTTCCATTTCGCGAAGTGCAAACATCTGCTGATGAGAAAGAAGTGAGTTACATCCATCACGAAAATCACTATGACGGAGAGAATTTTTACTGACCCATCCTCCCGGAGTTTCATCCCATTCGAGTTGGAGACCACCTTTACTGAGTGCAGAAGCTGCGTAAACAGTGTGCACGACCGTGTTTGCTGATAAATGAATAGGAGTGAGCAAAATCGAAATTGCTAGAATTGGTATCTGCCATCGGAGCATCACTCACTTATCGACGAGTTAAGAAAAAACATAATAAAGCGTCAAAAATCGAGCATTCCAATAAACACATACGCTTGTATTATTATATAATGCGTAATCCCATCATCGCCTTAACTTGGTTCAGTTTTCTCCTCATTGCATCGTCAACCCAAGCAGAAACTGAAACCGATACGGGAGTCACCCCAATCCTGCAGTTTTCCCTGAAACGCGCGAATGCTCAATCTCAGTTCGAAGAGGTGAGTCTCACAGCAGCAGAATTTAGTGATCCCGAATCTGCGATTGACTACATAGAAAAATTACCCGAAGCCGACTCCAGTTCCGCAATTATTCCAGACCTTCGGAGATCTCCCTCTTCCGACTCGGTGTTTTTAACGGTCGCAAATCGAGCACGCGCTAAAACTCATCAAGCAGTAAAAGCTTCAAGCGAAGTATTTTCTGAATGGTTCAAAAACAATCAACGCCGGATCACAATCGTAGCGATCGAAATGTCGATTACTACAGGTGTAAAATTCACCGAAATTGTCGTTTCTG
>JBGSHQ010000017.1:0-4680 GCA_041752095.1 Bdellovibrionia bacterium | reverse complement strand
TGATTTTTTCCATGGAGGGTTTTGGAGTTCGAACTCCAAAACCCTCCATGGAAAAAATCATCCTACATCTTCTTAGCAAGATGAAAAAACATCCGCTGCTGAAGTCCGAAATTCTTCACCATCCCAGTCGACTCACGCTGGTCGAACGTCGTCGTATCGAACGATGCTAGATCTTCAGAATAGAGTGCCCATGGGGACTCACGACCAATGATCTGGAGGCTTCCCTTATAGAGTCGCATCGAAACCACACCGGTGACACGCTTCTGGGTGTTATTAATGAATGCCTCAAGATCGTCCTTAAACGGATCCCACCAGAGACCTTGGTAAGCGAGTTCGCCCCACTGCGCATCGACCTTTTCCTTAAACTTAATTTCGTCGCGAGTGAGCACTAAAGCTTCAAGCGCCTTATGCGCAGTAAGGATTAAAGTCGAACCCGGGCATTCGTAGTTCTCGCGAACCTTAAGGCCTAACATCCGGTCTTCCATAACATCGATACGGCCGATACCATTCGTACCAGCGTAGTGGTTCGCCTTCGCGACGAACTTACCCGGAGTATAATGTTCGCCGTTAATCGCGATTGGAGCTCCATTTTTAAACTCCATTTTTAATTCAGTCACCACATCGGGTGCGTTTTTAGGAGATTTCGTCCACTGAAAGATTTCTTCAGGCGGCGCGAAATTCGGTTCTTCTAAGCGCCCGCCTTCGATGGAACGACCCCAAAGGTTTTCATCAATCGACCAGATTTTATCGATCGACTGCTGGATCGGTACCCCTTTTTTCTTCGCGTATTCGATTTCCCACGTACGAGTGAGGTTCTTCTCGCGAATCGGTGCATGAATCACAGCCTCAGGCATGAGGGCACGAATTCCGTATTCAATCCGAAACTGGTCGTTTCCTTTACCAGTACATCCATGAGCAAACGCTGTCGCACCAATCTTCTGAGCCACTTCTACTGCCTTCGCAGCGATCAGTGGGCGCGCAATCGAGGTCGAAAGCGGGTAGCCCTCATACATCGCGTTTGCCTTCACAGCGCGGAAGCAATACTCAGCCGCGAACTCTTCTTTCGCATCGACCGTGTAATGTTCAGTGCCCATAATCTTCGCTTTTTCAGCGGCTTGAGCAATATCTTCAGCAGGCTGACCGACATCGACCGTAACGGTCACCACGTGGTCATAGCCATAATCTTCTTTCATCATCGGGATACAAATCGAGGTATCCAGGCCGCCCGAATAAACGAGAACGACAGTCTTTTTTCCGGAAGCTGGGGTTTTAGATGGGGTCATCGGGATCATTTCTCCTGTTTTTAGGTTAATCCCATTTATGCATAATAATTCATTTATGCAACATAAAATCGTTGACTGGGGGTAAATATGCGCATATTTATCTAATATGATGCATAAGTATGCGGAACCACAATCAGTCGGAATCGTAGGGGCAAGAGGGTACTCTGGCTTAGAGCTCGCTCGCCTTCTCCTCTCCCATCCCTGTGCAAAACTCTCCGCATGTTTTGCGACCGATCCTTCTGCTTTTTCCCTCAGTTCTGAACTCTATTCCGCAGGCGCGGAAGACGTTCCGACACTTCCGATGTCAGCGCTAGAAAACCCCGATCTCGTAAAAAATTTCCAAACGATCTTTCTCGCCACCCCTGCCGAAGTTTCGATGGAGCTTGCTCCTAAACTCACCGCTAAAGGCGTAAACGTGATCGATCTCTCAGGCGCCTTTCGGCTTGAAGAATCCCTATATCCAAAATGGTATGGCTTCACCCACTCTGCTTCGTCCTCACTTCAGTCAGCAGAGTACGGATTAGTCCCGTTCGCAAAACCATTTAAGAAAAACGGTAACGAAGGAATCCTCGTCGCAAATCCTGGGTGCTACGTCACTTCGGTGCTGATGGGCCTTATCCCACTTTTAAAAAATGGCGTGATCACATCCGACTCTATCGTTATCGATGCAAAATCCGGAACGACAGGCGGCGGAAAAAAAGCATCCGAAGGACTTCTCTTCTCTGAAGTCGACGGAGAATGCCTTCCTTATAAGATCGGTGCTCACCAGCATTATCCGGAAATCGTGTCCTACTTAAAAAAATTCACCGGCGTCACGACCTCACCTTTTTTCTCGACCTCTCTGCTTCCCACTCCGCGGGGAATTATTTCTGGAATTTACGCTAACCTCGCTCCAGGTAAATCATTGAGCGATGTGACCGCAGCATTTACCGAATCGTATTCAGGTTATGAATTAGTAAAATTCGGGCCGATCGAAAAGAAGAACTCAAAACTGCTTTCACTAAAGCAAGTCGTCGGTACGAACCGAGTTCAGCTTTCTTACACAGTCGATGAAAGTACCGGGACGGCGAAACTCTACCTCTATTCATTAATTGATAATCTTTTAAAAGGTGCCGCTTCCCAGGCGGTTGAAAACTGGAATCGAATGATCGATCAGCCAATATCACTGGGACTTCTGGAGAACGAAAGACGATGACAACTGGACCAGGCATTTCAAGAACCCCGCTTCCTAAAGGTTTTAAAGCAGGAGGAGTTAATTCCGGTGTTCGCCGCTATCGACCGGATTACGGTGTCATTCTCTCTGAACCCGAAGCCGTAGGCGTAGGCGTTTTCACGAAGAACGAATGTAAAGCTGCGCCCGTTGTTTACTGTCAGGGACTTCTTCCCTCAAGCCACGTTCGCGCGATTGTTACGAATTCAGGCCAAGCAAATGCCGCAACGGGAGCAGAAGGCCGTGATAAAAACTGGAGAATGGCGCTTTCCGTTTCGAAAGTAATCGGATGCCTCCCTCACCAAGTTCTGACTGCATCTACGGGTGTTATCGGTAAACAACTCGAAATCGAAAAACTCGAAGCTTCTGCTACGGAACTCGTAGAAAATGCATCGGACTACGCAGAACAGTTTGCTCTCGCAATTTTAACGACCGATCTCGTACCGAAAACAGTTACGACCGAAGTCGAACTCTCAGGTGGAAAGGTTCGAATCACAGGTATCTGTAAGGGTTCCGGCATGATTCACCCGAACATGGCGACCATGCTGGGTTATCTTCTTACCGACGTTTCACTCCAAACGGATGTTGCTCAGGACCTACTAAAGAAAGCTTCTGACCTCTCCTTTAACATGATCTCCGTCGATGGTGATTCCTCGACGAACGACTGCGTGTTTCTCCTCGCAAATGGAGCAAGCGGTGTTTCGCTAAAGACCGATGCGGATTGCGTGAAGTATAAGGAAGCGCTTTTCGCAGTTTCAAAACTTCTCGCTAAATCGATCGCTCGTGACGGTGAAGGCGCTAATAAACTCATTGAAGTAAAAATCTCGGGCGGAAATAGCGAAGAACTCGTCCGTAAGGCTGCACGAGGCGTAACGGTGAGCCCACTGATTAAATCAGCGATTCACGGAGAAGACCCGAACTGGGGTCGAATCCTCGCGCGCCTCGGCGCCGAAGGAATTCCAGCCGCAAGCCTTGATAAAATGTCGCTCACGATTCAGGGACACCGACTTTTTGAAAACGGCGCGCCGGTCGAATTCGATAAAACCACCGTTCGTTCCGCACTTAGGTCCGACACAATACTGATTGATATCGAACTTTTCTCGGGTCGCGAAACTGCGACTGCGTGGGGTTGCGACCTCTCAAAACGATACGTCGAAATTAATACCGACTATAATTAACGGTGGAAAAATGACCGCATTTGATCAACTTCGCACAGTAAAGTCTGCTCTGGGATATGTAAAAAAATTCTCGGGTAGTCGTGTTCTCATTAAACTCGGAGGCGCTGCTCTCCAAGACGAAAGCCTTGTTGCTGCACTTTGTGAAGATCTTTCACTGATTCGTGGGGCGGGAGTGAACGTCGTTCTTGTTCATGGCGGAGGACCTGCGATTAATTCTGAACTCGAACGCCGAGGAATTACCTGGACCTTTAAAGACGGACTTCGTGTCACCACACCAGAAATGATGGAAGTGATTGAGATGGTTCTGTGCGGAAAAGTAAATCGCCGGATTGTACGCACCCTAAACCAGTCTTCGGTTCGTGCGATTGGATTATCTGGGAGCGATGCTCGCACGCTTTTCTGTAAACCCATGCGTGAAGAACTGGGCCTGGTCGGAGAAGTGACCGACGTCCGCCCTGCTGCGATCGAAGCAATTCTTCGTACTCAGGATGAGGGCATCGGCACGATTCCAGTGATTGCACCTATTGGGATCGGTGAAAATGGCCAGGCTTATAATATTAACGCTGACTGGGCTGCTGTTCGAATTGCTGAAGCCCTCGACATCGACAAAGTCCTCTTTTTGACTGACCAAGAAGGTATTTTAGGTGCTGATGGAAAACTCGTAGGCGAACTCGATGCAGGTGAACTCGAAGTTCTGATCGAGGAAGGCGTCGTTAAGGGTGGGATGCTTGCTAAAGTAAATACCGTTCTCCATGCCTTAAAAAACGGCGTAAAAGATATCCACATTTTTAATGCGAGAAGACCTCACGGACTTCTCGAAGAACTTTTCACCGACCAAGGGGTCGGAACCGTCTGCCGACTCCGTTCTCGCGGAACGAAGGAGCAACCTCATGCTTAAACTAAAATCGAAGCACTTTCTGACCGGAACCGAATGTTCTAGAGACGAGTTACTTGAACTCCTTTCCCTTGCCGAAACCCTTCGAAAAGAACGAAAAGCAGGAAAGAACCG